>NZ_JANGBZ010000045.1:0-25335 GCF_024462915.1 Clostridium sp. DFI.5.61 | reverse complement strand
AAAAAGACACGGCTGGCTGCCGTGCCTTGATCCGTAAATATATTGTAATAGGAGGCATATCCATGTTTTATCCCAAAAAGCTGATCGTCCCGGTATTTGTCTGCGCCGTTCTGGCGGGCGTGGGCCTCCACTTTTTGTATGCCAGATTTCCCTGTACCCTCTCCGCCCTTCTGTCTCCCGTCCGTGAGAGCCTGTGGGAGCATATCAAGATCCTGTACTGGCCTTATCTGGCGGCATCCGCCTTCCTCGCCTGGGGCCGTCCCACCGGGATGCGCCCCTGGCTGCTGTCCCTTGTCATCCTGTGTCCCCTGATGCTGGTCCTGGGCCTGCTGCTCCATGCGGCGCTCGCCCTCCACGCCCTGTGGCTGGACATCGCCCTGTATCTGGGGCTGATGGCCTTCGGATTCTGGTTCCCTGTCCGCTTCTCCGGTCCCTTCCGGGGCTGGCGGTGGCGCATCCCCGCAATCCTGGCTTTCCTTCTGGGGGCGCTGATCCTCCTGTTCACCTTTTTCCCGCCTGCCGGGGTGCTCTTTGCCGACCTGTCCTGATTTTCGGCATGACTTTTAGGGGCCGGTGTGGTAAAATCCCTCTCAGGAGGTGAGGACCATGGTGCTGTACGGATTGGACGGCATGACGCACCGGAGCCAGGCCTACGGGCTTCTGGCTGTGGGACTGCGGGAGCACTGGGATCTGGAGCAGTTGCCCTCCATCGCCCGTGGAAAGCGGGGAAAGCCCCTTTTTCCGGACTTCCCCCAGCTCCGCTTCAACCTCAGCCACAGCGGACCCCGGGCCCTGTGTGCCCTGGACTGGGACGAGGTGGGGGTGGACATCCAGCAGATCACCCTGCGGCGTTCCGCTTTTCTCGACCGCCTGCTCTCCCCAGAGGAGCGGGCCTGGCTGCTGGGGCTGGGAGACGACCCGGAGGCCTTTACCCAGCTCTGGACCCTGAAGGAGAGCTTCTGCAAATTCACCGGTCTGGGTCTGACTCGGCCCGTCTCCGCCATCCCCGTCCCCCTTCCCCGGCAGATCCTCCCTTCCGGCGCCTGTCTCCCCTTCGGTTCCGTCTGCTTCACCCTGTTCTCCGGCCCCGGCTGGCGGGCCGCCGTCTGCTCTCCTGCCCGCTGCGCCTCCTCCATCCGCTGGCTCACGCCGGGGCAACTCCCTCCCGTTGGAAAGAAAATCCCCCAAAAGTGAAAAATCCCCTTTACATTTTGGAAGATCCCTGCTATAATAACGGAGCACATTGAGAAAATGCTTCTTAATATGCGGCCGTAGTTCAATGGATAGAGCGTCAGATTCCGGTTCTGAATGTTGGGGGTTCGAGTCCCTTCGGCCGTACCACGTCGGAGCAAGCTTTGTATCGCTTGCTCCGACTTATTTTATAAATCAGAGCGCGCTCACGCCGCTGCTCCTCCTTTCCAACTGCGGCCCTCTTTGCTGGGCTCGCAGTTGGTGAGCCGCCCTGTGGGCGACATCTTTTGATTTCAACAAAATATCGATTTTAACCGTCCTTTGCAAAGAAAAAGCTCCAAAAGCCTGACTTTATAGTGATAAGGAAGTAGAAATTATCATTAACTTGACGATTGACAAACAAGGTTGCGAAAAGCAAGTGTACTAAACAAAAAGTACACTTGCTTTTTAGCTATGCCTTGGAACGCACATGAATAATTCGACATAACTCCTTTATTTGTGGTATAATTAAAAAATAGAAATAAGCGGAGGGGTATCATGTATTTTACTTAGCACTTTATTACCCTCCTTACTATAATCAGTCTATACAATAGACAAAAGGAGGGTCTACAGGATGGTGGTGCGGAAAGAAGTCTGTCTGACTCAGAGCGAATGGTATGTGATGGATTGTCTGTGGGCGTATGCGCCTCAGACAGTGATGCAGCTGGCCACCGATCTCTCCCAGCGGGCAGGCTGGGCCAAGAGCACCACCATCACCACTCTGGAGCAGATGGAGGCCAAGGGACTGGTCCGCAGCACACCCGTGGGCCGGGACACGCAGTATCACCCATGTGTGCGGCGGGAGGAGGCAGCAAAGTCGGAGGTCTGCTCCTTCCTGGACTGTATCTATCGGGGGAGTGTGGGGCTGATGGTGTCCGCCATGGCGGATGGTAGGCAGGCCATCCAGCAGCGGGTGGCCCGGCTGGGGAAGGGGGACCGCCCCAAAAAAGCCGCTCTGGCCGCAGCGGCGGTGCTCCTGACGCTGGCGGCGGTGCTCGCCTTCGGGGGCGGTCCCCCCTCCCCATACAGCTACGCCGGGTATGCGGCGGCCGTGGAGGGCGCTCGGTCCATCCATCTCACAGCGCCGCCAGTCTCCAGCGCGGGGTATCCTCCCATAGAGGAGGAGGGTGCCCTGGAGGAGGCCCGGTCGCTCCTGCTCCAGGCGGTAGAGTATGACGACAGCAGGGATGCGACAGCTTTCGGGTTCTCGGACATGGCTCCATATTCCTATCAACTGGCCCTCTCCATGAGGGAGGACTGGATGTATTTCTACCTCTATCCCTCATCCAACGGCCCGGTCTATGTCCTGCCCTATCTGGACGGGGCGGCCAGCGGGGCCGTCCCCGTGGCTGCCCTGCCCAGCAGCACCATTTCTCAGCTCCTCCGTCTCTCAGCTCAGTCTCCCTCGATTCAGACCCAGGATGACCTGCTCTCCGCCATCCGGCAGGCCGACGCTGTCCAGTGCTGCAAGGGGCGCGCTTACAGCAGCACTGCGCCCCTCATCTCCTCCCCAGAGGCCAGGGCACAGCTGGTCACCCTCCTTTCCGGCGGTGGGCACCCCACCGATTCCGTGAACTTTGACCCGGATACTGTTCCCTTTCTCCGCATTTCCGGCGGGCCAGGAGACGGCGCAGTCTTCTATCTCGCTGAGCAGGAGCGGAACTGCTGTCTGATCCTTGCCCAAGAGAACGGTCCGCTTCCCCTGGCCCTTCTCCCCAGCGGAACTGCCCAATGGGTCCAGGAGCTGTCTTGGCTCCAGGACCTCTCCACCGTGGCTGCTCAAGCCCATTCCTTTGCGGCATACTTCGGCTCTCTCACCGGACGGTACGCCTCCATCCGGGACGCCGACCTAGTGGAGGAGGTGCGGCAGCTCTTGTCCTCCAGTAATCCCCAGGACGGTACCCTGGACCCTGCGGAGCTGTACTATGACTCCTGCCTGATCTTCTGCGGCGAAGGCGGCGGGGAGCTGGGCCGTCTCTCCCTGTCCAGCAGGGAAATGTGCCACGCTCTGGTGCAGATCAGTGACCGGCAGGAGGATCGGGATCGGGCCGCTTGACAGCCACCGTCTCCTGGCCTCGCGCCTCTTGTGTGGGCGTAAAGATATCCTGACGCCGCCCCGTCCGCCTCCCCCCGGCCCTTGTGCCTGTGGGAGGCGGCATATTTTCCCCCTGTTGTCAAATTGACGGATTTCCGGCATAAAAAAGTCGTATTTCCTGCGTTTTCAGCCGTTAAGAATTCGTTAAGATTGTTGTAAAGTTTTTGTGCCTGCACTATCATTAGAAGTGATTATTTTGGGTCCTTATGGCGTCCCAACGGTAGGAGTTTCTTGATTTATGAGTCTGCGCATCGGTATCGACATCGGCTCCACCACGGTGAAAGTGGTAGTGCTGGATGAACAGAACAAGCTGCTGTTCCGCTCCTATGAGCGGCACTACTCCAAGACCCGGGAGCGGGCCTGTGAGACCCTGAAGTCCATCTCGGGCCAGCTCAGCGGCCAGCGGGTCAAGCTGGTCATCACCGGCTCCGCCGGCCTGGGGGTGGCCAAGGCTGCCGGCCTGGACTTCGTCCAGGAAGTGTACGCCACCGCCGCCGCGGTGAACACCTACATTCCGGACACCGATGCCGTCATCGAGCTGGGCGGCGAGGACGCCAAGATCATCTTTTTCGGCGGCGCGCTGGAGGAGCGGATGAACGGCTCCTGCGCCGGCGGGACGGGCGCCTTCATCGACCAGATGGCCACCCTGATGAATGTGTCGGTGAACGAGCTGGACTCTCTCTCCCTGAAGCACGAGAAGATCTACCCCATTGCAAGCCGCTGCGGCGTGTTCGCCAAGAGCGATATCCAGCCCATCCTGAACCAGGGCGGTCGGAAAGAGGACGTAGCCGCCTCCATCTTCCAGGCGGTGGTGGACCAGACGGTAGCCGGCCTCACCCAGGGCCGGGAGCTGAAGGGAAAGATCGTCTTTCTGGGCGGGCCCCTCCACTTCCTGATGGGCCTGCGGCAGCGTTTTGTGGAGACCCTGAAGCTGGACGGGGAGCACGCCGTCTTTCCGGAAGACGGGGACTGCTTCGCCGCCATGGGCGCGGCCCTGTGCGCCACCGATTACGAGCCCGTCCCCTTTGAGGACGCCCTGAAGCGGCTGGAGGAGAGCCGGGAGACCAACACCTCGGCGGACACCATGCCCCCTCTCTTTGACACGCAGGAGGAGTACGACGCCTTTCTGGCCCGGCACAATGCCAGCCGGCCCCCAGAGACGGACATCCACACTTACGCCGGCCCCGCTTGGCTGGGGATGGATGCAGGCTCCACCACCACCAAACTGGCCCTCATCACCGCCGACGGCGGACTGCTCTACACCTACTACCACTCCAACCTGGGCAACCCGGTCTCCATCGTCCTGGAGCAGCTGAAAAAAATCTACGAGCTGTGCGGCGACCGCATCCAGATCAAAGGCGCGGCGGTCACCGGCTATGGCGAGGACCTGATCAAAAACGCCTTCTCCTGTGACCTGGGCCTGGTGGAGACGGTGGCCCACTACAAGGCCGCCGCCCACTTCAACCCCGATGTGGATTTCATCATCGACATCGGCGGCCAGGACATGAAGTGTTTCAAGATCCGCAACGGCGCGGTGGACTCCATCATGCTCAACGAGGCCTGTTCCTCCGGGTGCGGCTCCTTTATCGAGACCTTTGCCAAGGCCCTGGGCTCCAACATCGCCGACTTCTCCAAGATGGGCCTGTTTGCCAAAAAGCCCGTCAACCTGGGCTCCCGCTGCACCGTGTTCATGAACTCCAGCGTCAAGCAGGCCCAAAAGGACGGCGCCAGCGTGGAGGACATCTCCGCCGGCCTGTCTATCTCCATCGTGAAAAACGCCATCTACAAGGTCATCCGGGCCGCCTCCGCTGACGACTTAGGCCAGCACATCGTGGTCCAGGGCGGGACCTTCCTCAATGACGCGGTGCTCCGCTCCTTTGAGCGGGAGCTGGGGCGGGAGGTGACCCGGCCCACCATTGCCGGCATCATGGGGGCCTTCGGAGCCGCTCTGGCCGCCCGGGACCTGCACCTGGAGCGGAGCGCCCTGCTCTCCTCCCAGGACCTGGAGAAGTTTACCCACACCGCCAAGCCCGCCACCTGCGGTCTGTGCACCAACCACTGCTCCCTCACTGTCAACACCTTCGACGGCGGGCGGCGCTTTATCTCGGGCAACCGCTGCTCCCGCCCCCTGGGGGAGGAGCCCCACCACCTGCCCGACCTGATGCGGTACAAGTATCAGAAGCTCCGTGCTCTCCACGGCAAGGGGGAGGGGGACGGTTCCCGGGGCCGCATCGGCATCCCCTTCGGGCTGAACATGTACGAAAACCTCCCCTTCTGGTTCACTTTCTTCACCAAGCTGAACTTTGAGGTGGTCCTCTCCCCTGAGTCCTCCCGCAAGCTGTATCTCAAGGGGCAGCGCACCATCCCCTCCGACACAGTGTGCTACCCCGCCAAGCTGCTCCACGGCCACGTAGAGGCCCTGGTGGAGGCGGGGGTGGACGCCGTCTGGTACCCCTGCATGTCCTACAACAACGACGAGGGCATCGGAGACAACCACTACAACTGCCCGGTGGTGGCCTACTACCCCGAGCTGATCGCCGCCAACGTGCCCTCTCTAAAGCAGACCCGTTTCCTGGACCCCTATGTGGGCCTGTGGCGGCACAAGGACTTCGGCAAGCGCATCGCCCAGCTGATGCATCAGGAGTTCGGCATCCCCAAAAAGGAGTCGGCAGCCGCCGCCCGGGCCGCCTACGAGGCCTATGAGGCCTACGTCCACGACGTACGCGCCACCGGCAAGGAATACATCGACTACGCCCGCTCCCACGGGCTGAACATCATCGTGGTGTGCGGCCGCCCCTATCACATCGACCCGGAGATCAACCACGGCATCAACGATCTGATCACCTCCTTCGGCTTCGTGCTGGTCACGGAGGACGCCCTGAGCTATCTGGAGGGCTACGCCCCCCGGAAGGTGCTCAACCAGTGGACCTTCCAGAGCCGGATGTACAACGCCGCCCGGTATGTGTGCACCCAGCCCGACATGCAGGTGGTCCAGCTGGTCTCCTTCGGCTGCGGCACCGACGCCATCACCACCGACGAGATGCGCTCCATTCTGGAGGACGGGGATAAGCTGTACACTCAGCTGAAGATCGACGACATCAGCAACCTGGGCGCCGTCAAGATCCGCATCCGCTCCCTCATGGCGGCCATTGATGCGCGAAAAGAAAATTAGAAATCAGAAATGAGGGAACTGGGACCGACCCGCTCCGGCGGGACCGGTTCAAACGCGCCGGCGCAGCCGGCCCCCTCAATTCCTGACTTTTCGTTCCCCATTCCTGATTTTATTGCGACTATCGGCAGAAAGGGATTTTGATATGGCGAAGCTAGTATATGACGACACCGGCCGTCTCCTCTTTACCAAGGAGATGAAGGAGGAGTACACCATCCTCATGCCCCAGATGCTGCCCGTCCACTTCGGGATGTTCCAGCGTCTGCTGGAGCTGGAGGGCTACAAGGTGGATATGCTCACCTCCAACCACCGGGGCATCATCGATGAAGGGCTCAAATATGTCCACAACGACACCTGCTACCCCGCCCTGCTGGTCATCGGACAGCTGATCGACGCCATCAAGCACGGCGGCTATGACCCCCACAAGGTGGCCCTGTTCATCACCCAGACCGGGGGCGGCTGCCGGGCCTCCAACTACATCCACCTGCTGCGCAAGGCGCTGGAAAAAGCGGACCTGGCCTTTGTGCCGGTGATCTCGGTGAATCTGTCCGGTCTGGAGAAAAATCCCGGCTTCTCCCTCACTCTCCCCATCATCCGCAAGATGGTCTACGCCATGATGTACGGGGACATCATCGTCAATGTGGCCAACCAGGTCCGGCCCTATGAGCGGGAGCGGGGCGCCACTGACGCCATGGTCTCCACCTGGCAGGGCCGGCTGATCCAGGGCTTCCAGCAGGGTAAGGGGATGAGCCGCGGCCAGATGCGGACCAACTTTGACGCCATCTGCGCCGACTTTGCCTCCATCCCCGTCACCGGGGAGCAGAAGGTGCGGGTGGGCGTCGTGGGTGAGATCTATGTAAAGTTCTCCCCCCTGGGCAACAATAATCTGGAGGACTTTCTGCTCTCCGAGGGGGCCGAACCCGTGGTCCCCGGCCTCACCGATTTCATGATCTTCAAGATCTACAACCGGGTAGTGGACGTGGATCTGTACGGCGGCAAGTGGATCAAGAAGGCTGCCTGCCAGCTCTTTATGAAGTACATCGAGGCCTGTCAGAAGGACATGATCCAGGCGCTGGAGCGCTCCGGCCGCTTCCGTGCACCGGGCACCTTCCAGGACCTGCACCGGATGATCCAGGGCTATCTGGGGGACGGCAATAAGATGGGAGAGGGCTGGCTCCTCACCGCCGAGATGCTGGAGCTCATCCACACCGGCACCCCCAACATCGTCTGCACCCAGCCCTTCGGCTGTCTGCCCAACCACATCGTGGGCAAGGGCATGCTGCGCAAGCTGAAGGACGACTATCCGTACAGCAATGTGGTGGCTATCGACTACGACCCCGGCGCCACCAAGATCAACCAGGAGAACCGCATCAAGCTGATGCTGGCCAACGCCAAAGCGCTGGCCAAGCAGCAGGGCGGGGAAGCCCCCGCCGCCGCCCGGGAGGCGGCCCCCACCCCCTCCTCCTACACCCACGCCGGGGCCCACGCGTAAATTCTATCTTTCAGAGGGCGGAGCCACATGGCTCCGCCCTCTTTGGGAGAAAAACAAGGCGTCTGAGCTCTCACTCAGACGCCTTGCCTGTTTCCTCGTACGGAGTTCACGCCTCCGGGTCCCAGATCCCCTGGGAACAGTCCAGGTCTGGGTCCAGCTCTTCCACCAGCAGGGCCAGCCGCTCCTCTCCTTCTGGGAGCCCCGCTTGGGAAAGCAGGTCCGCCATACCGTCCTCCGGCGCCTCCAGCCAGACCCGCTGGGCATACCGCTCCAGCAGCTGGGCCGTCTGGCCGCCGGGACTCTCATCCCCCTCCAGCACCGCCCAGGTGCTCCGAAGGGCCAGCCGCGTCCCGTAGGGCTCCAAAGCCGCCTCCGCTCTGGCGAGGAACTCCTCCACCGGCTGGGACAGGTGCTCCAGGTCGTAGGCATCCCCCTGCTTGATATAGCCCAGATTTCCCTCCGCCGGATAGCCCCAGTTGTCCAGCAGGATCTCGTCAAAGCCCAGCTGGGCCAGCTCCACCATCAGAGCGACCAGATAGTCCTGGACCGCCTGACTGGCTGGGCTGCTCCACCGCAGCTCCTCCGGATCGGTCCACCGGTAGCCGCTGTTGGTCCGGATGGCATATGTCTCATCCTTGGCCAGGGCGTGGTCCCGGAAGCAGGACAGGCGGGCCACCGTGTACAGTTCCCCGCTGTTGAGGGCCTGGAGCTGGCGGTTGATGTCCGCCTGTCCGGCGTTGACCCCCGCCGAGGCGGCCATGGCCAGCTGGGAGACGAAGCCCAGCTGGCCCCGGTCTGTCTTCATGTCCAGCAGGACGCTGTTGGCTCCTGCCTGGGCGGCCAGCGCCTCCGCCGAGCCGTCCTCCACCGCTGAAAGGGGGACAGTCACCGCCGCCAGAAGGGGCTCTCCCTCCTCCGGTGTCTCCTCCGGCTGGGAGGCGGCAGGCTCTACCGCCACCCGGAAGTCCTCCGGCTCCTGGGCCGGTCCCTCCTTTTGAAAGAAGGGCAGCTCCAGGTGATAACCCCCGTCGTCGTAGACGATGTATTTCTGCGCCATCCACACTCCGGCCACGGCCAGCACCACCAGTACCGCCAGGATCAGGGCTACGGTCTTCAACACGTCTGTGGTGCTCCTCCGTCCCCGGTAGGAGCCGTACACGAACCGCTTCCCGCGCATCACGGACCTCCTTTCCCACCCACCCGGCGTGAAAGGGGTCCGCCCTCTCCCTCGGGGGGTCGTCTCATTTCAGTATGCCGCCTTTCGGCGGCGCTATTCCCTCTCTCCCGCTCCCGCGGTCAGATCACGATCCCGCCGTTGGGCTGGATCACCTGTCCGGTGAGGAAGGGGGCGCCGCCCCCTGCCAGGAACCACACGCTCTCCGCCACCTCTTCCGCCGTGCCGATCCGGCCCAGGGGGGTCTCCTCCGCCAGAGCGGCCAGGGCCTCGCTACCCAGTCCCCCGTTCATCTCCGTGTCGATGACCCCGGGGGCCACGCAGTTGACGGTGATGTGGGAGGGCCCCAGCTCCTTGGCCAGCGCCTTGGTCAGGCCGATGACCCCCGCCTTCGCGGCGGAATAGGCCACCTCGCAGGAGCCGCCAGTGACCCCCCACATGGAGGATACGGTGACGATGGCCCCCCGCTGCCGGCGGACAAAGCCGGGGACCGCCGCCCGCAGGGTGTAGAACACCCCGTCCAGATCCACCCCCATCACCTGGCGCCACTGCTCGTCCGTGGTGTCGGTAAGCAGCTGCTGGGGCAGGGCGACCCCTGCGTTGCACACCAGGGCGTCCAGGGGGCCCAGCTGTTCCTCCGCCGCCCGGACCAGAGCGGCCGCCTGGGCCGGGTCAGACACATCGCCGGGCAGGAGGGCGGTCTGTCCCCCGGCGGCGGCGATCTCTGCTGCCAGGGCCTCCGCCCGGCCACGGGAGGTGCGGTAATTCACCCCCACACGCCAGCCCTCCCGGGCAAAGCGGCGGGCCACCGCCGCCCCGATGCCCCGGGAAGCTCCGGTGATAAGCACAGCCCTGTCCATCGCCTCTCCTCCTTACAGATTGCTTTTGAAGTTCCCCAGGACCCGCATCTCTGCGGATGCCTGGGACAGCTCCTGGAGGGCACCGTCCATCGCCGGGTCCGCCAGACTCCCGTCAAACTCCAGGAAGAACAGATACTCCCAGCTCCGTCCCGGCAGAGGGCGGGACTCCAGCTTCACCAGGTTCAGCCCGTGGACGGCAAAGATGGTGAGTACCTCATGGAGGCTGCCCACCTCGTCCGGAAGGCTGAGGACCGCGGAGATCTTGTCCGCCCCCTCCCGCAGCTCCATCACCGGGGAGACCACCACGAAGCGGGTGGTGTTGTTGCTGTTGTAGTTGACTCCCCGGGCCAGAATCTCCAGGCCATACAGCTCCGCCGCCCGGCTGGAACAGATGGCCGCCTTGGTGATATCCCCGGTCTGGGCCACATACTGAGCGCTGCCCGCCGTGTCCCCGTGGGCCACCCCCACCCAGCCGGGATGCCGGGCCAGGAAGGGCTCGCACTGGAAGAGCCCCTGCTCGTGGGAATAGACATGGGTGATGGTATCCAGGGTAGCCCCATGGGGAGCCATCAGGCAGTGCTCTACCTTGACGGTATTCTCCCCCACGATGTAGCACTCATACCTGCCCAGCAGCTCGTACACCTGGCGGATAGCCCCGGTGGAGCTGTTTTCGATGGGCACCACGCCGTAGTCCGCCCCGCCCTGGGCCACTGTCTGGAACACCTCTTCAAAGGTGGGCAGGCCCTGGCACCGGCAGTCCTCTCCAAAAAAACGCAGGGAGGCCATCTCGCTGTATGCCCCCGCCACGCCCTGATAGACCACCCTGGGTCTCTCCACCGGCTGCCGCGCGGCGGCCTCGGCCCTCCGGCATCGGCTGTATCCCGGACCGGGATCGTTCCCTCCCACCCGGCGCCGCAGGTCCCGGCGGCTGAGGGCCAGCACAGTCTCAAACAGGTGGGCCAGCTCTAGTTTCCGGCCCTCATCCAACGTCTCCGCCGCTGCGCTCCGGAGCACCTCCAGCTCCCGCCGGGGGTCCATCAGGGGCAGCCCCAGCTCCTCCTTGCAGGCCCCGATCCGGCCGGTCACCTCCATGCGCTTCAAAAACAGCTCCGCGATCTGATCGTCCAGGCGGTCCACCTCTTGCCGCAGGGCGGCCAAACAGTCTTCCATTTCCGCTCCTCCTTACCCAAACACGCCCTGGACCAGGGCCATATACAGGATCGTCCCTCCAAAGATGGAGAGCAGATCGTTCCCCTTCCACAGATGGAGGAGGACCACCGCCCCGCAGGAGAGGAGGGCGGGTACCCACCCCGCCGGGGTGGCAAAGCTGACGCCCTTCAGGCAGTAGACGATCAGCATGGCCATGATGGCCGGGGGCAGCACCCGCCCCAGATAGAGCACCGCCTTGGGTGGCTCCTCCCCCCGGTCAAAGAGCAGGAAGGGCAGCAGCCGGGTGGCAAAGGTCACCACGGCCATCACCAGGATCAGGAGCAGATCCCGTGTGGTCTCTCCGTTCACAGCGTCCGCTCCTCCTTTCCTGTCCCGGCCTTGTGCAGGGCCTGTCCCTCCGGCATTTTAGGTGAAAATACCAGCAGGGCGGCCACGATGACCACCAGCGCCAGGATCAGCATATTATCCTCCCCCGCCAGCCGCAGGCTGGCCAGGGTGGCCAGGCAGCCGATAGCAGCTGGCAGATGGTTCCGGGTCCCCTTCCATTGGCCCACCGCGATGACGATGAAGAGGGCGGTCATGGCGAAGTCTACTCCGGTGGTGTCAAAGGACAGGGCACTGCCCAGCAGGGAGCCCAGAACCGTGCCCAGCACCCAGTAACTGTGGTCCATCAGGGCAATGGCCAGGTAGTAGTCCTTCTCCCGCACCCCCTCCGGCGCCTTGGCGGACGCCAGCAGCGCATAAGTCTCATCAGTGAGGGAAAAGATCATATAGAGCTTCCGCAGCCCCATCCCCCGGAACTTTTCCAGCATAGACAGGCCGTAGAACATGTGCCGGAAGTTCAGCAGCAGGGTCATCAGAGCCGTCTGAAGGGGGGAGGCCCCCGCGGCCAGCAGAGTCACCCCCATGTACTGTCCGGCCCCGGCATAGATGATCAGGCTCATCAGCAGGGCCCAGAACACACTGTATCCCGCCGAATCCATCATCAGGCCGAAGGCCATCCCGATGGCCAGATAGCCCATCAGCACCGGAATGGTGACATGGAAAGCGGCGGAGAGGACGTTTCGATCCATCTCTCTCATTCACCCCATAGCGGTGGTGCCGTCTGCTGAGACGGGGCAGCACACACCTCCGCCGGGCACCAAGTTTGTTGCGTTCCACATTTTACTCGTTTTTGGCCGGATACGCAAGGGATTTTCCCACTTTTTCCGCCATTTTCCGGGAACGGACCCGTTCCTTTCTCCTCTCCTGTACAGATGACATAAAGATTCACAAATTTTCCCTTGTTTTTTCCGTCCCATTCCTTATAATAATTCGTAATCAGCAGCATCCGGGGAGTCCAAGGACGGGACGCTCCGGGCGCCAATCTCATAAAAAGTGAGGCCCCAGCTTTGAAAACCATGCTTTTTCTCTACAACCCCACCGCCGGCAAGGGGCGGGTGACGGCCGATCTGGCCGCTGTTCTGGATGTCTTTACCAAGGCGGGCTACCTGACCACCGTCTATCCCACCCAGGGGAAGGCGGATGCCACCCGCATCGCCGCCGAGCTGGGCGGCCAGTTCGACCGGGTGGTCTGCTCCGGCGGGGACGGCACGCTCAGCGAGACGGTGTCCGGCCTGATGCAGCTGGACCATCCGCCGGTGCTGGGTTACATCCCCTTCGGCTCCACCAACGACTGCGCCACCACCCTGCGCCTGCCCCGGGACCCGGTGAAAGCCGCCCAGACCGCCTCAGAGACCGGCGTTCCCCGCCCCTGGGATATCGGCAGGCTCAACGGCCGCCCCTTCGTCTATGTGGCCGCTTTCGGCGCCTTCACCGAGGTATCCTACGACACCCCCCAGGATCTGAAAAACACCTTCGGCCATCTGGCCTATGTGATGGCGGGCATCGCCTCCCTCCCCTCCATCACCCCCTACCACCTGAGGATCGAGTGCGACGACCAGGTGCTGGAGGACGATTTCTTTTACGGAATGGTGTGCAACACCATCTCCGTAGGCGGAATGAAGGCCCTGCCTACAGACCGGGTGGTGCTGGATGACGGGCTGTTTGAGGTCATTCTGGTCCGCAAGCCCACCAGCATCACCGACCTCACTGACAGCCTCCAGGCCCTTATCCGACAGGAGCCCCCCCAGTCAGGGGCCGTGCTCTCCTTCCACGCCTCCCATCTGAAGTTCACCGCCGAAAAGCCCATTCCCTGGACGCTGGATGGGGAGTACGGGGGCAGCCACGAGATCAACGTAGTGGAGAACTGCCGCCAGGCCCTGACTGTGATGCAGGGGGACTGAGCCCCCTTTCTTTCTCAAAGGAGCCCCGCTCCGCCGGCCATGGTGCCGGCGGAGCGGGGCTCCCTCCTTTTTGATGCGCTTATTCCCCAGACAGCGGGACCAGGTCCCCAACCAGGCTGACTGCCCGCTGGGCGCTCACGCCCTGTTCAAAAGCGAGAGCATGGCTGTATGTCCCGTCCTTCCACGCGGCCAGATAGGTCCAGTCCCCATTCCCCTTGATGGTCACCATCTGTTCTCCCGCACTCTGGCTCCGTTCCCAGCCGTAGGCAGTGTAGCTGCCGCTGACCTCCTGGCTCCCCCGGGCCACCCGATAGCTGATGCCCTCCGGCCAGTTCAGCTGGGCCACCGCTCCGCTGATCACCTGGATCTTTTCAGGGGCTCCCAGCTCCCCGGGAGCTTTCAGGGGGAACCCCACCGCCTGCTCCGCCTCGGCTGCGGTCTGATACTCCACTGCCCCGCCGGAGGGCGGTTCGTCCTCCGCGGGTGGTGCGCCCTCTGTCCGCAGGGCCACGGTCCCCCCCTCCATCGTCACGGTGCAGGAGAGCAGCTGGAACATGGAGGCGGGGACGTAGGTACGTCCCGCCACCACCACCGGCGCCGCTCCATAGTGCTCCGGCGAGGTCACCCCGATGGAGGACTTGCTGGCGCAGGCATAGCGGTCCAATCCGTAGGTCAGGTTCATGACCTGATCCTCATTTTCGATGCGGGTCCCGTTCTCTTCCGGCAGCCAGGTCACAGTCCATCCCAGGGCCTGGGCCACCTTCCACAGCGGGAGCATCACCTGTCCGTTCTCCTGGTAGGGCGCGGCGGGCGCCTCGCTCAGGTCCAGGCAAACTCCGTCCAGCGTCACCCCGCAGGCCGCGGAAGATGTCTGGCCCGCCCCGGCGGCCGGAGCCTCCCCGCCCTCCACAGCCCAGACGGGTACGCTCAGCAGGGAGGCGCACACCGCGCCGGCCAACAGCCGATTCCATTTCATAGTCGCGTTTCCTTTCCTGGTATCCAAAGTGTTCCTTCTATTTGTATAGACGACCCGACACGGGATTTTGTTCCATCCCGGACCGTTTATTTTTTCGTCCCCGCTCCTCCATACTAATGGGACACACACCCACTGTCAAGGGCGCAGCCGCAGATGTCTCTCTTTTCCAGTGTACTGATTCTGCCGGACCTGGGGGCTCCCCGTCTCAGAAAAGGCTCAGCTGCTCTAGTCTCCGCTCCTGCCTCCGGCCCGCCTGCTCTTGGGCCACACCCTGCGGCAGGCTGTTCAGGAAGGGAGAGGGTCCGCCCCCGGCGCTGAGGATCAGCTCCTCCCGGGCCCGGGTCATCCCCACATAGAGCAGCCGGCGCTCCTCCTCCAGGTCCGCCGGACGGCCGGGCATCTCAAGGGGAAGCGTGCCTTCTGTCAGTCCCGCCACAAAGACGGCAGGAAACTCCAGTCCCTTGGAGGCATGGAGGGTCATCAGCCGGACAGCCCCGGACTCCCAGCCCCGGCCCGCAACCCGGCGCACATCCGCCTCCTCCCCCAGGGTGAGGGCCTCCCAGAGGGAGCGGAAGGCTGGGTAGAACACCGCCGTATTCCGCAGCTTCTCCAAGGCCGGCGAGGTCCCGTACCGCTCCTCCCAGCCCTCTACCAGTTTCCATGGCTTCTCCTTCTCCACCGCTGGCTCCCACTCCTTCACCCGGTCCAGCCAAAGCTCCAGATGGCCATAGCCGCGGACCGCCTCCTCCAAGGCCGCCAGGTCTGCCCCCTGCGTCCAGAGGCGGCGGGCCCTTCCGGCCAGGTCGGCGGGACAGTCCCACAGAAGGCCCAGCGCGGTCTCCAGGGCTGCAGGGTCCGCCGGGCTTTGGAGGGAGCGGAAGAAGGCCAGCACTCCCCGCACCTGGCGGTCCTCCAGAAAGTCCTCCCGCCCGCTGACCACACAGGGGATGTCGTCGTGACGCAGGCACTTCTCCACCAGCTCCAGCTGCCGATGGGTGCGGCAGAGGACGGCGATGTCCGAGAAAGCCCGCACTGTCCGCTCGTGGCCCAGGGCCTGGGCCTCCAGCATGTCCACCCCGCCGGTCATACGGCCGATCTCCTTGGCGAGAAACACCCCCTCAGAGAAGGCATCCGGGCTCCTCACCATCCGTACCGCCGGGCCGGAGGGCCGGTTGGGGCGCAGGCGGCGGCAACCGCCCGGATTTTTCTCGATCACGGGGGCGGCAGCCTCCAGCACCTCCGGCGTGGAGCGGTAGTTCTCCACCAGCCGGATCTCCCGCAGCTCCGGCCGTTCCACCCGCAGGCGCTGGAAACACTTCCCGTCCGCCCCCCGGAAACCGTAGATGGACTGGTCCGGGTCTCCGATGACAAAGAGCGACCCGCTGGCGCTCCAGGCCCGGACCAGCCGGTACTGGGTCTCGTTGATGTCCTGGAACTCGTCTACCAGCAGGTGCCGGAAGCAGGTCCGGCCCCCAGTGTCCAGCGCCAGCGCCCGGATGAGCAGGTCATCAAAGTCCAGCATCCCCCGCTCCTCCAGCCGGGCACAGTAGGCCTGCCAGATCTCCTCTTCCAGTCCAGCCGTCTCCAGAGACGCGCCGTTTTTCACCCGGGACACCCCCTGGAGCAGCGCCCGTGCGCTCCCCTTCCGGCCCAGCACCCGGAGGGTCTCCTCCGCCAGGGACAGGGCCTCCCCTTGGCCGATCAGCCCCACATCCCCCAGCAGAGCCAGGCAGATGGCATGGAAGGTCCCGATAGTCATGCGGGAGGCGGCCCGCCGCCCCAGGCGCTCCTCCAGCCGCTGGCGCATCTCAGCGGCTGCCTGGTTGGTGAAGGTCACCGCAGTGATCTCCCCCGGCCGGACCCCCCGCTCCTCCACCAGCCACGCGATTCGGTCCACCAGGGTCTTGGTCTTGCCTGTGCCAGGTCCGGCCACCACCGCTACGGTTCGCTCCTCCGCCGAGATGGCCGCCTGCTGCTGGGAATTGGAGCGCTGGAGGCCCTGCTCCCCCTCCCGCTCCGCCGCCTTCGGCCGCTTTGGGAGCTGTCCCCGCTTTTTCTCCCCCTGTTTTGGGGTCTCCTCTGCCCCAAACAGGGAGACCTGTCCGCTCAGGCGCTGGATCTCCGCCGGGGCAAGGAGGGAGATGGCACCGTATTCCCCGTCAAACCCGGGGCGGCGCTCCACCTGCCCCAGCCGCAGGCGCCGGATGCCCTCCGCCACGCAGGGGCCCGCTTCCCGCTGCAGGTCCTCTATGGGGACGTCCCGCAGGATAGTGAATTCCGGCCCCAGGGTCTGCAGCAAGCGCTCATACTGTTCCAGGGTCTTTTTCCCGGCGGCCGAGCCGCCGGTGGAGGCAGCGATCACCTCCGGCAGGGGGGCCAGGCTCTCGAAGGGCTTGGCTTCCTCCGGCCGGAAGCCCGCCGGCCGGTCGGCCAGCTCCTCCACCCGGTGCTCCACCCCGATGGTCAGCTTTTTCCCGCACACCGGACACAGTCCGCCCCGTTCCGCCGTCTCGGCGGGGGTGAGGCACACCCCGCAGTTCCGGTGTCCGTCCAGGTGGTACTTTCCCTCCTCCGGGAAGAACTCCAGGGTGCCCAGAAGCCCCTCCCCGGTGCGGATAGCCTGGACCAGCTCCGGATAGGAGAGGCCGGTGTCCAGCAGGTCGGCCTCCCGGCCCAGCCTGGAGGGGGAGTGGGCATCCGAGTGGGACAGAAGGCTCAGCCGGTCCAGCGCCGATACCCGCCAGTTCATGGGCGGGTCAGAGGACAGTCCGGTCTCCACTCCGTGGATCTGGTCCGCCAGGTCCCCAAAGCACTCCTCGACGGTGTCAAAGCCGGAGAAGGCACCGAACATGGCAAAGTGGGGCGTCCAGATATGGGCGGGGATGAATTCGGCCTCTGGGCAGGTCTCCAGGGTCAACTCCAGCAGATCCCGGCTGTCCAGCCCCAGAATGGGGCGGCCGTCCGAGTGGATGTTGCCGATGGCCTCCAGCCGGACGGACAGTTCTTCCGCCGCTTCCAGGCTGGGGAGGAGGATCAGGTTGTGCACCTTCCGCGTCCGCCCGTGGCGCTTGTAGATGCAGCTGATCTCCCCGGTGACCACGAAACGGGGGGCGGCCCCGGGCGCAGTCCCCTCCATTGTCAGCCCCTCCCGCAGGGCATAGACCCCCTCCCCCGCGGGGACCAGCTGCTCCCGCATCTCCGCCCGCCAAGCCGGATGGGTGAAGTCCCCTGTCCCTATCAGCTGGATGCCTTTGCGCCGGGCCCACCAGTCCAGGTGGGGCAAGTCGCAGTCCCGGCTGGTGGCCCGGGAGAACCTGGAGTGGATATGAAGATCAGCAATATACATGGATGTCCCCCTCTTTTCACAAGGATCCCCTCCATTATACCGTTTTTCTCTCTCCGGTGCAATGCACGGGCCGGCTTTCTCCCCCTTTTTCTGTCATATTCCGGGAGTTGAAGACACTCCCTCCTCTCTTCTCTCCATCGCCCGCTGCACATCGTTGGACAGGATCTCCAAAAATTCCGATGCGGTGGGCGGCCCGTCCAGGGGATACCCCGCCATCTCCCGCAGCAGTTCCGGGTTGGTCCGCCACGCGATCTGCACCGCAGTGCGGATGTTCCGCTCCACCGCGGTCCATTTCCGCCCGCAGCGGCTGCCCACTTCCCAGTAGATCTCCTTGGTCACTGCCTCCAGGCTGTCCTCCTGGTCCACCGCCAGCTGAATGGCCATTACGATGCGGCCATAACAGCGGCATCGCCTCGTGATCCCCAGGGCGCGCAGTTCCCGTCGAATTACATTTATTTCATTCATCGACATTTCCTCCCAATTTAGTTTTAAGGAAATCATACGACAAAATGGAAGCAATTATATCAAATCCGACGATATGCGCTTAGATTCGTTTATATTCGACACTCGCTGTCCACATTCCCCCCTTTTTCTGCACCTCCTGCCCCCACATTCCTGAATTTTTATTTCCACCTATTTTGGGGGCTGGAAAATCGCTTCCTTTCATGCTATCCTCTGATAGGGATCCTTCTCTGTCCCCCCTGCCGCCTATCAGAAAGGAGCAATCATGCGGACACAACTCTGGCAGCTGGCCTGCCTCTATTGGACCACTGCAAACCTGCTGGCCTTCGCCCTGATGGGGCTGGACAAGCGCCGGGCCCGCCGGGGCTGTTGGCGCATTTCGGAGAAGGCCCTGTTCTTCTTTCCCGTCCTGGGCGGTTCCCTGGGGGGGATGCTGGGGATGTACTTTTTCCACCACAAGACCCGCCACTGGTATTTTCGGGCAGGCTTCCCTCTCCTGTTTCTGTTCCAGGCGCTCCTGCTCTTCTTTCTGTGGCGGTGGCTGGCGCCCTGATATGCCTGGAGCAGGCTGTCCCCGCTGTGCGCACGTCTTGTCCACTCACGACAGGCAAAGTTCACACTTGCAGGACAAGTCGTATTTTTTCACATACATGCCGCCGAAAAAGCAGATTTAATTCACTCTGTCAAAAAGTCCTTCAGGGACCTTTTGGCAGCCTGTAATTCCTTCGCACCTGCGGGTGCGGGACTCTGCGGATCGTTTCCTACGAGCTGAGGGGGCCTGCGGTCTGCGCCGCGCCCCCCCCTCCTCTCCCCGCTCTGCCGGTGTCGGTCCCGGATATGAGCTGCGCCCGCCTCAACTGAGGTGGGCGCAGCTCCCATTTACAGCTTTTTGTCGTAGCAGTTCAGGATCTCCCGGATAAAGCCCTGGAAGAAGAACTCCGTCCCGCCCACAAAGGTATAGCCCAGCTTGGGATACATGGTGTTGGCCGGAAGATTCCCCTCATAGGTGTCCAGGCGCATCACCTTTTTCCCCTTCCTGCGGGCCTCCTCCTCGCAGAAGGCCACGAACTCCCGTGCCTTCCCTCGCCCAGCCCACCGGGGGCTGATGCAGAGGGTGTGGATCACCATGACATCCTCCGGATCCGCCGGGACGGACCAGTTCAGTGCGGCATATTCCGCCAGCTGCTCTCCGTTCAGGTTGACGCAGCCGTACACCTCTCCGTCCTCCTCCGCCACATACAGGGTGCCGGCCTCCAGGGCCGCACGCGCGTGTTCAACCGTGGGGTACTTCCCCCGCTGCCAGTTGGTAAAGGAGGCGGGCCGTTTCTCCTCCTCCGCCAGGATCTCCTCATAGATGCTCCCCACCAGGGGCAGGTCCTGCTCTGTCGCCAGTCGGATCATACCTTCTCTCTCCCTCTTTGTCGATCTTGAAAAAATCGGGGCGGCTCAGCGCCGCCCCGGTCTTCTGCTTTACGGCCGGTCCTGCTCCGGCTTCTCATTGGGCCCTTCCCCGTCCTGAGGGGGCGGTGTCTCGTCATCCCGGGGCTGGGCGGGCGGCTCCTCCGGACCGCTCTGCTCCGGCTCTCCGTCTGGGAGCTGCGGCGCAGACACCGGCTCACTGACGATGTGGATGTTCTTGGCGGGGGGCTCGATGTCCCCAGTGAGGGAACGGCTCCTGCCGTGGGTGGAGGCGTAAGCGTCCTCCACCAGGGCGGGGTCCCGCCCCTGGATGATGGCCACCATCTCGCCGCCGGTGATGGTCTCCTTCTCCAGCAGGTAGGCCACCACCTTGTGCATGTCCTCCAGGTTTTCCCGGATCAGTTCCACTGCGTCCTGATAGCACTGGTCCAGGATGGCCTTTACCGCCTTGTCCATGACAGCGGCGGTGTCCTGGGCGCAGTCCAGGCCGTAGCCCCCGTCCAGGTACTGGTTACGGATGGAGCCCAGAGCCATCATACCAAACTCGTCGCTCATGCCGAACATGGCTACCATGTTCCGGGCCAGGTTGGTGGCCTCCTGGATATCCTGGGAGGCACCGTTGGTCATGGTGTTGAGCACCACCTGCTCGGCGGCCCGACCGCCCATGGAGACGGTGATTTTGGCCATCAGCTCTTCCTTGGTGCGCAGGTTGGTCTTGTCCTCCTCGGGCATCAGCAGGGTGTAGCCCAGGGAACCTTCCGTGTGGGGGACGATGGTGATCTTCTGCACGGGCTCGGCGTTCTTCTGCTTGTAGGCCACCATAGCGTGTCCCACCTCGTGGTAGGCCACCAGCTTCTTCTCAAACTCGGTAAGGACGCTGTTCTTCTTCTCGCTTCCAGCGATAACGAATTCGAAGGAGGCCAGCAGATCCTCCTGGGTGACCACTCTTCGGCCGTGCCGGACTGCCCGCAGGGCGGCCTCGTTCACCAGGTTGGCCAAGTCTGCGCCCACGGTCCCCGCGGTGGCCAGAGCGATCTTCTTGAGGTCCACGTCCTCTCCCAGCTTGATCTTCCGGGTGTGGACCTGGAGGGTGGCCAGACGGCCGGCCAGGTTGGGCCGGTCGATGGTAATGCGGCGGTCGAACCGGCCGGGCCGCAGCAGGGCCTTGTCCAGCACCTCGGGCCGGTTGGTGGCCCCCAGCACGATGACGCCCTTGCCCGGGTCGAAGCCGTCCAGCTCGGCCAGCAGCTGGTTCAGGGTCTGTTCCCGCTCGTCGTTGCCGCCCATGCGGTTGTCGCGGGACTTGCCGATGGTGTCGATCTCGTCGATGAAGATGATGCAGGGGGCCATCTTGCTGGCCTCCTTGAACAGGTCGCGGACCCGGCTGGCGCCCACGCCCACAAACATCTCTACAAAGTCAGAGCCGGAGATGGAGAAGAAGGGCACGCCCGCCTCTCCAGCCACCGCTTTGGCCAGCAGGGTCTTGCCGGTGCCCGGAGGGCCCACCAGCAGGGCGCCCTTGGGCAGCTTGGCACCGATCTCCGTGTACTTCTGGGGATTGTGGAGGATGTCGATGATCTCCTGGAGGGATTCCTTGGCCTCGTCCTGGCCAGCCACATCCCGGAAGGTGACGCCGGTCTTCTTCTCCACATAGACCTTGGCGTTGGCCTTGCCCACGCCGCCCAGGCCGCCCATGCCGCCCTTTCCACCGATGCCCCGGAACAGGAACATCATCAGTCCCACCATCAGCAGCAGGGGAAGCACATAGGAGAGGATCAGGCTGAGGAAATAGGCCGACTCGTCCACCGGCTCGGTGTAGGCGTGATCGGCGTGCTCCTCCAGCATGGCCAGCAGCTCCGGGTCGTCCACCCCGGCCAGGGGGACGGTGATATACTGCTTTTCCTCCTCCGTCTGGGCGGGAACAGGGATCAGGGAGTTCATCAGGCTTCCGCTCCCGCCGGAGGTCTCCTCCCGGGGCAGCTCCACCTCCACGCCGTCCCGCAGGGTGAAGGTGTATTTGCCGTTCTCCACATTGACGGTGTCGATCTTGTCCTCCGCCAGCCACTCCTTGAAGGTGGTGTAGGGCACTTCCACAGTACCCATGTTGGCATAGCTTGAGGTGCAGCTCTTGATCATCATTGTGAACAGCAGGGCCCAAAAGATGATGCTGACCAGGCCCATGATGTTTCTCTTGTTGTTATTTCCGTTATTGTTTCCTTTATCTGGTTTCAAAGGAGAAAACCTCCTGCCTTTTCCATAAGATCGTTCGGACTGCTCCGGCCGGGTGTGCGGGGTACATTGATTAGTATCATACCATATCTCCTTATTAAAAACAAGAAAGAGCGCTGTAAACATTTTGTGAAAGTTGACGATGCTGCCCCATCGCCCGTCTTTTTTCCTGGTTTCCTCTCTTTTCGGCCGTTTTCCTCCGATCCCCGCAATTTGACCCTTCCCCTCCCTGCCGGATTGTGATATATTATTTTATTATGCAAACTGGAACGACGGATGGGAGGACTGCTCCATGAACAAACGACCCCCGCTGCGCCGCTCCGCCCCTGTGGAGGCGGAAAACGACGGCGTCATTGAAGGCCGCAATGCGGTCACCGAGGCCCTGCGGGCCGGCGTAGCCATCGACAAGATCTTTCTCATGAAGGGAGACACCGATCCCACCCTGGGACACATCGCCTCCGCCGCCCGGGAGAAGGGCATTGTGGTAGTGGACGCCGACCGCCGGAAGCTGGACGGCATGAGCCGCACCCATTCCCACCAGGGGGTCATCGCCCTGGCCGCCGTGCGGGAATATGCCACTGTGGACGACATCCTGAATATTGCCCGGGAGCGGGGTGAGGCCCCCCTCATCGTGGTCTGCGACGAGCTCAGCGACCCACACAATCTGGGGGCGGTCATCCGCACCGCCGACGCCGCCGGTGCCCACGGAGTCATCATTCCAAAGCGCCGCTCCGCCGGCCTGACCGCCGTGGTGGCCAAGACCTCTGCCGGGGCGGTGGCCCATGTGCCGGTAGCCCGGGTGCCCAACCTGCCCTCCCTGCTCAAGGAGCTGAAGGAGGAGGGCGTCTGGGTGTTCGGCACCGCTGCCGGCGGTACCACCCAGCTCTATCAGGCCGATTTAAAGGGCCCCGCCGCCATCGTCATTGGCAGCGAGGGGGACGGCATGGGCCGTCTAGTGGCGGAGAACTGTGACTTCACCGTCTCCATCCCCATGTTTGGCAAGATCAACTCCCTCAACGCCTCCGCTGCCGCTGCCGTCCTGCTTTACGAGGCGGTGCGTCAGCGCCTGGGCGGATAAAGCACCTGCCGCCCCCAGGGGTCGGCGGCACAGAATTTCCATTTCACACATCACAGAGGAATGACCATGAGCGACCGTGAGGATAAAAAACTGAATCTCGGCGACGAGCTGGCCGATGTCAAGTCCCTGATCGCTGGTGCGGAGGACGGCGGCTTCTCCCTGGACGACATTCTGGCCGAGTACGGCGTCAAAAGCCCGCCGGGGCGCAGCGCCATCCCCCTGCGCCCGTCGCCCCCGGAGGACGACGGCCCCGACCTGCCCTGGCCGGAGGCCCCCCGTCCCCGTCGGAACCGAGACAACGTGGTGGCCTTCCCAGGGGGAGGAGCTCTACCTCCGGAGGAGGACGGCCCCGCCCCCCAGGATGAGTCCGAGCCGGAGAAGGGCCCTTCGGAGCCCGAAGGGGAGGCCCCGGAGGCAGACGCCGTCCTGGATGCCGAAGAAAACGGAGACAAGGTGGTCGAGTTTCCCGAGGAGGAGAGCCCTCTGGCCTCCTTCCTCAAGGACATCAGCAAAAAGGCGGATGACTACGCCGACCGTATGTTTGAGGAGTCGGAGCAGATGGACCCAGAGGAGGTCCGCCGCCTGGAGACCCTGATCCCCGGCACCGACCAGGAGACGGAGGAGGACCTGCGCTATGTCCGCCGGCCCCGCCGGCAGGAGCCCCCGCCCCCCGACCTCCCCCCCCAGGAGCTGGCCCGCACCTACGGCAAGGGCCTTAAGGGGCTCCGGGTCCGCTCCCTATTGGTCTTTCTTTTGGCCGCCGCCGCTCTGGTCCCCTGCCTGCTCCCCTCGCTCCCTGTCTCCCTCCCCCCGGAGCTGGCGGTGGGATATCCCCTCCTCCTCTGGATCTCCGCCGGGCTTCTGGGGGCAGGTATGCTGCTGTCTCTCGACGTGCTGGCCGCCGGCCTGTGGCGCGGTTTGAGGCTGAAGGTGGGGATGGACACCCTGGCCGCCCTCTCCTGCGCCTTCACCCTGGCGGATACCTTGCTGCTGGCCGGGAGCCAAGACCGGGGCGGGCAGCTCTCCTACTGTCCCGCCGCCCTGTTCGGCCTGTTCTTCCTGCTCCACGGCACCTATCACAAGCGGTGTGCCCTGCGCCTGTCCTGCCGCACCGCAGCGGCTGCCGCAGAGCCCTATCTGGTCACTCTGGACGAGGGCAAGTGGAACGGGAAGGACACCTACGCCAAGTGGTCCGGCACCCCCGCCGGCTTTGGCAGCCAGATCCAGATGGACGACGGCGCCCAGCGCATCTACCGGGTGTTCTGTCCCGTCCTGCTGCTGGCCTGCATAGTCTTTTCCCTGCTGGCCTCCTTCGGCATCGGGGAGGGGGAGCACCTGATGTGGTGTCTCTCCGCCACCTTCACTGCCGCCGCCGGCTTCGGCGGGGCACTGGCCTATGGCCGCTCCTTCCACAAGGTGGCCCGCCGGGTCTCCCAGAGCGGCGGTGCCTTGGCCGGCTGGCCCGGCGCGGCCGGGTCCCGGCGGGGCAACCGGGTCCTCATCACCGATCTGGACCTATTCCCCCCCGGCTTTGTGGAGCTCAACGGCATCAAGGTCTTTGGGGACTTCTCCGTGGAACGGGTGGTGGGCTACACCGCCACCCTGATCCGGGACTCGGGCTGTGGGCTGGAAAAGCTCTTCCACGACCTGCTCCGCACCCAGGGGGCCATCTTCCGCAGGGCGGACAGCCTGTGCTGCTATGAGGGCGGAGGCCTCTCCGCCAACATCCGGGGGGACCAGGTGCTGGTGGGTTCCGCCGCCTTCATGAACCTGATGGAGGTACCCCTGCCCCAGGGGCTGAACGTGAAAAACGCGGTCTTCTGTGCCATCGACGGGGAGCTGGCCGGCATCTTCGCCCTGAATTACACCCTGCCCGACACCGTGTTTCCCTCCCTCACCTCCCTGCTTCGGGAGCGGGTCGGGCCGGTGCTGGCCACCCGGGACTTCAATCTCATCCCGGCCATGCTCCAGCAGCGGTTCAAGCTGGCGGCAGACCGGATGGACTTTCCTCCGGTGGAACGCCGGCGGGAGCTGTCCGATCCGGGGCAGGACCACACCGGCGTGCTCACCGCCGTGCTCTGTCGAGAGGGGCTGCTCCCCTTCGCCGAGTCGGTGGTGGGGGCCCGCCGCCTGCGCCGGGCCGTCCGGGCCTCCGCGGTACTCACCTGCGCCGGCTCCACCCTGGGGGTTCTGCTGGCCTACTACCTGACCTCTGTGGACGCCTACGCCTCCCTCTCCCCCCTGAACCTGCTGTTTTATCTGCTGATGTGGCTGCTGCCTGTGTGGTTCCTCAGCGGCTGGGTCCACCGGTATTGAAAAGCCGGGGGGGGGGGGGGGGGGGGGGGGGGGG
>NZ_JANGBZ010000044.1:0-25365 GCF_024462915.1 Clostridium sp. DFI.5.61 | reverse complement strand
CCCCCCCCCCCCCCCCCCCCCCCCCCCCCCCCCCCCCCCTTCAGCGGTCGCTGGCCAGCCAGCCGTCCCCCTGAAAGATGAGATCGTCCAGATCGCGCCAGGGCTCAGGCTGCGTCGGACGCTGTACTTGGATCATCTGATTTTCTTCCATATCGAGAACTTCCTCCCTCTGTATCTGATCGCGGCGCCGGTGGTCCTCCCACCGGCGTACACATCAGTATATGCCGCGGTCCATGGAATATGTGCTCGAAACCGTACACCCAGAGAGAGAAAATTTTTTGCGGCAGGCGTTCAGCCCTCCCCGCCGCTGTCCCGGAGGATGCGGGAGCTGTTGATCAGGATCACAAAGGCTCCGATATTGTGGAGGAAGGCCCCGGCCAGGGCGGGGATCACCCCCACGGCGGCCAGGATCATCATAATGAGGCTGACGGAGAAGGCGATGCCGATGTTCTGATACATGATGCTCTTGGTGCTCCTGGCCAGGGACATGACAAAGGGGATGTTGTTCAGGTCGTTGTTCATAAGGGCGATGTCGGCGCTCTGGATGGCCACATCAGAGCCCATGGCCCCCATGGCAATGCCCACGTCCGCCTCTGCCAGGGCCAGGGCATCGTTGATGCCGTCTCCCACCGCAAGCACATGGGCGTCCTGCCTCAGCCGCTTCACGTGCTCCAGCTTCTCCTCCGGCAGCAGGTGGAAATATACCTGGTCGATCCCTGTCTGCCGCTGGACCTTCCGGGCAGCGAACTCCCGGTCGCCGGTGAGGAGCACAGTCTGTTCCATCCCGTCCTCGTGGAGCCGGCTCACCACCTCCTCAGCCTCCGGACGGACGGAGTCATCAAACATGAGGCAGCCCAGCACCCGCCCATTGTACACCACCCAGTTGGCGGGACCCCCTCCGGTGTCCATATGGGGGTCCTCCGGCTGGTAGCCCAGGGACTCGATCCAGTGCCGTGAGCCGAACAGGATCTCTTCCCCGCCCCGGGTCCCGGTCAGTCCTTTGCCCGCGGTCTCCCGGACCTGGAACCCCTCCTCATAGGGGATGCCCTCCCCCTCTAAGGTCTTCATTAGGGAGCGGGAGATGGGGTGCATAGAGCTGCACGCCACGCAGCCGCCTCTGGCGAAGAGCTCCTCCCTGCTCTGGGCCTCCTGAAGATAGAAGCCGCTGATGGAAAGCTCCCCCCGGGTGATGGTGCCCGTCTTGTCAAAGATCACAGTGGTGATGTTGGTGAGCTGCTCCACGAATTTGGCGTTTTTGATGAGGATGCCCCGCTTGGTGGACACCGCCAGGGCAGCGATCATGGGGGCGGAGCTGACCAGCATGTGCCCGCAGGGACAGCTCACCACCAGCACGGCGATGGCGTTGGAGATATTTCGGCTGAGCAGAGCGGTGAGGGCGGCCACGATGAGGGCCAGCGGGATGTAGTAGTGCATGAACCGGTCCACGATCCGGATCTCAGGCACGGTGATGCTCTGGGCCTCCTCCAGCAGGCTGACGATCTTGGTGAAGGAGGTGTCCTGATATTCCTTCTCCACCCGGACCTTGATCATGCCGTCCAGGTTGGTGGTGCCGGCGTACACCGTGTCCCCTACGGTCACGGCGGCGGGCAGGGGTTCACCGGTGAGGGATTTCTGGTCGATGTTGGAATTGCCCCAGATTACGGTGCCATCGATGGGCAGGCCCATGCCAGGTCGGACAATGATGATGTCCCCCCGTTTCAATGCCTGGACCTCCACCGTCACCTCCCCATCCTCAGTTTCCAGCACCGCGTCGGTGGCCTGCATCTGCTTAAGGCCCTCGATGGCGTCCCGGCCTCCCATGATGCTCCGCTCCTCCAGAAAGTGGACCACGCTGAGCACCACTGGGATCAGGATGGCCAGCTCGTGCTGCCCAGTGATGTAGCAGGCCAGCACGGCGATGGAGACCAGGATCTCCATGGCGTTGGTCACGTCCCGCTGGAGAAAGCCCCGGATGGCGGTCGCCAGCAGGGGCAGGCCCTCCACCAGCACGCCCACAGAATAGATCAGCCCCGCCACCGCCGTCTGCTCCGGGAAGATCCCCTTATAGAGCAGTCCGGTGACCAGACAGACCAGGGCTATCATGGCGGTGGTGATCTCCACCGAGAGCTTTCGCTTCTCCCGCCGGGTCAGGTCGGCCCCCTGGCTGTCCTCCAGCAGGTGGACCGCGGTATTCGTCAGGTTCTCCATAGCCGTCCCTCCTCAGGGCAGAAAGATCTGGGGCGTGTTGGTCCCCTCGGGCAGCACGATCTTGCCGCCCATCTGGTTGAAGATGGTGACCACCTTTTCCCGGAACACCCGCTCGTAGACCACGTCCCGGTTCTGCTGATACTCCTGGAACAGGCCGTAGAACTCCGCCACCTGGTCGTTAGCCCGGTTGATCCGGTCGTGCTGCGACACCTGGGCGTCGCTCACCAGCTTATCGGCGGCGGCGTTGGCCTCCGGGATCACCCGCTCCCGGTACTGGTTGGCCTGCTGGATGCGGGTCTCCTTCTCCACCGAGGCGGCGTTTACTTGGTCGAAGTGGTATTGCAGGGCGCTGGGGGGCTTGATGCTCTTGAACTCCAGGCTCACGATGCTCACCCCCATCTCCATCCCGTCCAGGATGGCTTGGGCCTGGCGGATGACCTCGTTTCCGAACTCCGCCTTCTGGTCGGTGAGCAGGCCGTCCACGCTCTTGGACGCCGCGCAGGAGGTCATCACGCCGCTGACTACGCCGTTGATCTCGGTCTCTGGGTCACTGTTGTACAGGGCGTACTCCACCGGGTCAGAGATCTGATACTTCAGGGTGGCATCAATGTGGATGATATTCTCGTCCCCTGTGATCACATAGCCGGTGTCCTCGATCTCCGCATAGGTGGGGTCAGCGGAGGCGGCGTGAGTGGTGATGGACACCTCATGCACCTTTCCCACCGGCACCTTGATTACCTCGTCGATCACATAGGGGAATGCCAGCAGCAGGCCCGGCTCCTTCACCTGCTCCTCCCGGGTGTCCCCCACCAGCCGTCCGAACCGCAGCACCACCGCCACCTCGTGGTTATTGACCACCCGGATGCCGGAGCAGCAGATCAGCGCCACAAGGATGACGATCAGCCATTTGCAGTAGCGGATGGCGGTGTTGATGATGGCAATGAACCGCTGAGAATCCTTCATCTTCCCTCACCGCCTTCAGTCATCGCCGTAGAGCACGTCGAATGGCGGGGTGTCCATGGTGATGATCATCACCGTGTCCTCGTCCACCGAGTTCTCCAGGGCAGCCAGCTTCTGTAGGAATTCATACAGCTCTGGGTCCTGGCTGTGGGCCGAGGCATAGATCTCTGCCACCTCCCGCTCCGTCTCCGCGTTGATGGCGGCAGCCTCCTCCCGGCCCTCGGCCACGATGGCGGCCACCTCCGCATCCGACTCGCTCATAATGATCTGGGCGTCCCGCTCACCCTCCGCCAGCAGCTGGTCGATGTACTTCTGCCGGTCCGCCTGCATCTGGGTGAACACGCTCTGCACGTTGGTGGCCGGCAGGCCCACCCGCTTCAGCCGCAGCTCATGGACCTGGATGCCGTACTGTTCCAGAGCGTGGGACTGCACCTCCTGGAGCATGGCGGCCTCGATCTCGTCGATCTTGATGTCCTCCTCGTCCAGGGAGACCAGAGCGGACAGGTCATAGTTGCCCATGGTCCCATTTTTGGCGCTGGTGACCAGGTCGCTGAGGTAGGTCTCCGCCAGGGCGGTATCCCCCACGCTGGTGTAGTACCGCAGGGGGTCGGCGATGCTCCAGATGGTGTAGGTCTGCATGATGACATTTTTCTTGTCATGGGTCAGGGTCTCCAGGTAGCCGGAGTCCAGATACCGCTTCCTGGCGTCCTGGATCTGCACGTCCTCAAAGGGCCAGGGCAGGCGCAGGTACATCCCTGCCTGGGTCACCTCCGACCGGACCGCGCCGAACCGGGTCACCACCGCGTACTCCCCCTCGTTTACCTTGAACACAAAGCCAAAGAAGCCGATGATGGCCGCCACGATCAGGGCGAACATCCACTTGATGATGCGGTTCCCTTTCATATCATGTCCCCTCCTCACCCGGCACTGCGCCGGTCTCCGCCTGCGTCCCCGCTGTCTGTGTCTCCGCCGCCTGCTCCCCGCCGGCGCCTCCGCCGTCAAGGCCGCTGAACCACCGGCTCCCCGAGCCGCCCAGTCCGAAGTTGGCATACAGGGCTCCGGCGTCCACCCCCGGCCCTACGATATACTTTCTCTGCTGGGCCAGAGCCTGCTGGAAGCTCTCCAGATACCGGTCCAGCAGATAGGCCTCCGGGTCCAGCAGATAGGCCTCGATGCTGGCATTGTATTTCTGGATCTCCGCGTTGGCGCTGGAGACCCGCTCATCCCGCTGGATGCCGGCGTCATTGATAGCCAGCTGTTTGTCTGCCTCGGCCCCCTCCCGTGCCACCAGAGCCTTCCCTTCCGCGGTGAGGACGCTGGTCTTCTTCTGGATGCCCGCGCTCACCACGCTCTGGTAGATATCCGCGATGGCCACCGGCGGGTGGATGCTGGCCAGTGTGACGCTCATCACTTCCAGCCCCAGCTCCGCCTCCCGGGCATATTCCTTGAGCTGCTCCTCGATGCGGTGAGACAGCTGGCTGCGGTCCTCACTGATGATGGTGTTGATGTCCGTATGGATGGTCTCCCCCATCACCACCTCATAGCCCTTGGCGTTGAGCACGTCCTCCGGACTGCTGTACCGGGTCAGGTAGGTGTACAGGTCACTGATGCGGTAGGTGATCTTCAGGTTGATGGCCACCAGCTCATTCCCGTTGCCCAGCAGGAGAGCCTGTTCCTCCCCCTCGTGGGGGCGGGTCCACAGGTTGTTCTTGTTGTTTACGTCCCCCTCATAGCCCACGATCATCCCCTGAGGCTGGGTGACGTTGTAGATCTTCACCTCTTCAAAGGGCACCGGAAGCTTGAAGTGCAGGCCTGGCTCCAGGATATCCTCCCGCGCCAGACTGCCGAAGCGGTACAGCGCCCCCTGCTGATAAGTCTCCACCTGCACCACACAGGTGGACAGCCACACCAGCAGGAGCACCGCCATTGCGCAGGAGGGCAGGATCATCTTGATGAATTTCAGGCTCCACAGGGAGCGCATGGAGATGCCGGTGTGCTGCTCCAGCCAGGTCAGGGCCCCGCTGCCCTTTTGTCCCCCGTAGTAGTACACCGGGAACAGGATGTACAGACGGAAGACCAGTTCCTCCCGGTGCCGGGTCATCTTCACTGCCACGCTGACAGCCGCCATGGCCGCCACATAGAACCAGCAGCCCAGGATGACATAGTCCACATACTGGCTGACGCTGAACAGCCCGGTGAAGGAGGTGACCATATCCGCCATCAGGGCGGCTACAGCGATCTTGTTGAGCACCATCAGGTTGCAGATGCTGGCCGCATCCGGGTTGGTGTCCAGCTGCATGGACCACCAGCGCTCCACACAGGCGTAAAGGATGAAGGACACCACGCATACCACCATGTGCAGGGGAGCCACGGCCCCAGTCACATCCTCCCGGGGCTTCAGGGTGAAGAGATAGAATCCCACCACCAGCACGGTGACCACTACCAGCAGCATGGTGGCATTGACGCTGTCCACCGCGTCCCGCTTGGCCTCCCGCTTTTCCTCTCCGGCCTCCTCCGGCGCAGCCTGGGCTGCTCCCAGCGTCTCCGCCCCCCCTTCGGCCGTCTCCTGCTCCCGCCGGACCACATATGCCCGATACCAGAGCAGGATAGCGCAGATCAGCAGCAGCACGCTCTGCATGATCTGAAACAGGCCAAAACGCAGCACCGTATAGGTATTGACGCTCTCGTTCATGAAGAAAAACAGCATCCCGATGCCCAGCAGGATCATGCTGGTGATCAGGTATTCCAGCTGCTTGGCTCGCTTCTCCACTCCGCTCCCCCCTTATCCCTGGGCGCTCCCGCGCCCGCCAGATCCCTCACACAGCGCCCGCAGCAGCGCGCGCAGCAGCTCCCCCGTCTCCCGGTCCGTCCAGCTGGGCAGGGTCTGGAAGGGCTCCGCCTTCTCGGCCAGGTCCCCCTCCTCCCGCCGGACCGCCTGGACATAGTCCAGCAGCTTCTCCCCCAGGGGCCGCCCAGCCCAGCGTGCCAGGCTCTCCTCCATAGCGGCAAAGCCCCCCGGCAGGGCGCCGAACCCGTTGTAGCAGGCCACCAGGGTGCCGTGTTGGTCCTCCGCCTCCGCCGCCCGGCCGTACCAGACTGCGGCCAGGGTCTCCGGCCCTTCCCGCTCCGGCAGGTCCTCCTGCCGCAGGCGGAGGGGGCGTTCCCCCCGCCTGTCCGCCGCCAGGGCGGCGTACCCTTTCAGTACGGTCAGCTGCCGCTGGAACCGCCGCTGGTCCGTCCCCTCCAGCCCCGTAACCAGGACGCCCCCCCGTCCGGGAGCCAGACGGAGGCCCTGCCACTCCAGCGGTGCCTCCAGCACCGCTCCCTTCAGCTCATACTGGTCCTGTCTCACACACATCCTCCTCACAGGGGGGCAGGGAGACGGTGACCACCGTTCCCTCCCGCTCCACGCTCTCCAGTTCGACACTGCCGCCGCACTGCTCCACCACTTGCTGTACGAAATTCAGTCCCAGTCCGCTGGAGCTACGGATGGAGAATCCCTTCTCCCAGATCTCGCCCAGCAGCTCCCTGGGAATCCCTGTCCCGTTGTCCTCCACCTGAAAGCGGATCTCTGCCCCCTCCGTCTCCTCGACCCTGATCCAGATCTTGCCGTCCGGCCTCCGGACCGCATAGGCGGCGTTCTCCACCAGGTTGATGAGCACCCGGGAGAATCGGATCTTGTTGATCCGGATCTTCGCCTCTGGAGCCCGGTTCTCCGTGTGGACCAGGTCCGCATACTCCGCGCTGGAGATCTGGGCCATCACGGCGTCCAGCAGCTCTTGGGTGGTCACCACGCTCCGCTGCTCCTCGTGCAGGATCTCGGAAATCATGCTGCTCATCCGGTCTATCATAGTCTCGATCCGCTCCAGATACTCCCCTTCCGTCTGGTCCCCTCTCCTGCCGGCGGACAGTTTGACCACCCCCACCAGGGCCTGCATGCTGGTCAGAGGGGACTTCAGATCATGGACCAGGTGGCGCAGTTCCATATAGGTCCGGTTCTCCAGGATGCGCATCCGGGTCTCCATCAGCATGTGCTCGTTGAGCTCCTTCTGCTCGCTGATGCGGCGGATGTTGTTTTCATCCACCACCAGCAGCAGGAGCAGCACGGACATGAAGAGGAACAGAGCAAAAAAGATGGTGGCCATGGCCTGGAGAAAGCTGTCCGCCTGAAGGAACTTGGAGACGAGCTTGATGTCATAGGAACTCTCTCCTCTGCCGAAGGGAAAATTCCACAGCAGAGGCATCATGTCCAGGAATTGCAGCGCCGTGATGAAAAAGGCCACCATGAGCCCCTTCTTCATCAGCCCCACAAAGCTGAAATCGATCTTGGCCAGCACCCAGATCATGGCGATCATGGACAGGGCCGGAATTCCGAAGTCATAGCGGATGCCATAGATCCGGTTGATGAGGAGATACACTCCGGGGATCAGGATGCCCACCGCAGCGATAGACGCCAGCAGCCGCCGTCTCAGCTCCATGCCCCGGAAGGTCTCCACCAGAAAAAACACGCCCATGTAGTGGGGATAGGCCCGCACCGCATTGAGCACCACCAGCTTCAGCGCCGCCAGCAGCACGTAGATCTCCTGCCCCTGATAGATGCCGTTCATCAGCGTGCGGTAGATACCGGTGTTCTCCACCGTCACCAGGGCGGGCATCAGCACTCCCAGAAGCACCAGGCCCCAGCCGATGCACCGCAGGTCCCGGTCCGTTCTTTTTCTGGCCTCTGCCGTCTGTCCCAGCTCATGCTCTCGTTTCAAGTCCATCCCCCTCTTCCCCTGCGGTCCGCCCAAGGAATAACCGCAAGCCTTGCCCTGGATGCCCGGGGCAAGGCTTGCCGTGTCTTTTCTTTTGTATCCCGAGTCCGGCTTCGGGCCGCTGCACGCTCAAATCAGGCCGTAGTACCGCAGCACGTACTCCACGATGTCCAGCTGGTCTCCGATCCGGCGCTCCAGCTCATAGCCCCGGTAGGTCTCCACTGTGATGGTGGGGATGCCCAGCTGGGTGGTCACCGTATTGTTGATGCTCCCGATGGGGCCGGGTCCATAGAAGTTGAATCGCTCGGAGCACAGCTCGCCGGACTCCGTGGCCATCAGCATCTCCAGGTACATGTCGCTCATTTCGCTCAGGTCGGTGTAGATCAGCGAACTGCCCAGGAAATCTTTGTTCTCCGCGTTGGCCCGGGCCTCGTGCAGGTCAAAGAGGAACACCGGGTCCACCCTCTGGATGTCCTGGTAGATGGAGTCGGCCACCCGCTGGGCCATATTCCCCTCCGGGTCCCCCGGGAAGGACCGGTTCAGATCCTCCTGCTCCGTCACATAGCGGACTCTGGGGTCCGCCTCCGCGCCCCAGCGGTTGGCTGGGGACAGGATATGGACCGTCCCGGCCCGGATGCCGATCTTCTTGACCAGGTTCCCGGTCATCCAGCCGGCGATCTCATCCCCGTGAACTCCCGCCACGATGTAGATGGTGGGTCCCTCCTCCTCCCCCTGGAGCACCGTCACCTCATTTTCGATGTCGGTCCCCTCGGCGAGCTTGTAGGTGCTCACCTGGGTGGGATGATCGCAGTCTGTGAAGTAGTCCCCAAAGTCGCCAGGCACCATCTCCGCGGGGTCGAAATCATAGGGCGGGTCGATGACCACCTCCGCACCGATCTCCGGCCGTTCGATGGCCTCCCGGCGGTCATAGCCGCTCTCCTCCTGGGAGGCGGAGGCCGGCGCCTCGCTGCCTGCGGGGGCCGCTCCGCTCTCCGCCGGGGCGGAGGTGCTCCCCGGCCCTGGGGCGGCGCAGCCGGTGAGGGCCAGGGCCAGGAAGAGACTCAACATCTGCTTTTTCATGCCTTCACCTCCCAACTTTCCGCGCTCAGTCGGGAGCGAGGAACTGCCCGATGTCCGCCGCCATATCGACATAGGACGGGATACCGTTGATGACCAGGTTGCCCAATCCCAGCTCGTTGAAGGCCACCGCGAACTGAGCCACGCCGGTGACATGACGGGCTACCCGCTCAGAGATGGGGGCGCCGTCCGCGTCATAGCCGAAGTCATACAGACGGCCGTAGCCAGCCGCCTTCAGATAGTACTTATCCTGTCCGGTGACCACCAGGTTTTCGTCGGTCTTTCCTCTCAGGCGGCCCTGGGAGGGGTTGGAGGTCTCCATCAGCAGGGCCAGGGTATCGGTGTAGTCGCCCAGCTCCCGGTGGGTCAGGCCGTGCAGGTTCTCGGGAGAGGGCTCCAGGCCGATGCTCATTCCCTCCAGCTGCATGTTGATCAGCGCCTGGGAGCCCAGTGACAGGGCATCCTGATGGGCCACGATGGTGTTGATGGTGGGGTACTCGGGAGATGCCTCGTGGAGGTCCACCGTGATGTCGATGCCCTCCTGTTCAATGAGCTGGGTCACGCCGTAGCTCATTTTCTCGGTGAAAGTGCCATCGGTACGCCCCGGGTAGGAGCGGTTGATATTCCGGGTCTCGGAGCCGGACAGCCGCTGTCCGGAGGAGGCGTGGACATAGATCTCCGGGTCGGGCCACTGGTGGATGGGGTTGGTGGCCCGGGAGCCGAAGCGGAACCAGCGCTCCCCGTTGGGGGTGTCGATGGTAAAGCGCATGGGGGCCCCCTCCTGGGGGTCAGTGCAGGTGAAGGCGCTGTTGTTGGTCCGCGGGATGACGTACAGGGTGCCCGCCTCAGGCTGGGCGTTCTCAATGAGCAGGACGGCGGCCACCAGGCCGGAAGGCTCATTGGGGTGGGTGCCCCCCAGCACCAGCATGGAGTCCCCCTCCTGCTCCCCCTCCAGCACATAGACCTCCGTGTCTCCGGCGGTTCCCTCCAGACCGGGATACCAGTCGGACAGCATCTTGATCTCTGTCACTCCGGGGCCTGGGTAGATGGGCTCCACCTCCCGCATGGAGAGGAACTGGCCGGCCAGATACACGATGGCGGCGGCGGCCAGAGCCAGCAGGATCAGGGCGGATAACCAGCTCTTTTTCACTTCGATCTTCACTCTGTCCACCCCCTCATTTGATCAGCAGCAGCCGCAGCACCAGCGGGACCACCACCAGCGCGGCGTCGATCTGCAGCATCAGGTTCTTTTCCCGCACCATATTCTTGATGACGAATACCAGCAGGAAGAGCACCAGGCCCAAATAAACATATAATAACATGCTTTCCCCTCCTATCTCAAGTCAGGAACGAAAGGTTGCCGGACACCAGCAGGGTGACCAGGCCGTACAGGATGCAGACGATGAAGGGGATGGCGCAGTGCCGCAGCACCCGGGAGTACTTCTGTTCCACGATCTGGGCCGCATAGTTGCCCGCCAGGGCCGTGGGCGGCATCAGGTCGCCCATGGAGCAGATGAAGGACAGGGCGGCGGCAATGACGATCTGGTCGCCGGTGTCCAGCAGGGCCAGCAGGAAGGGGACGCCCAGCACAGAGGCCGCGCCGTAGGAGGACACCGCGCCAAAGGCGGGCATCACCAGGCAGACGGCGGCATACAGGACGATGAGGCCGAAGCCGAAGCAGCTGACCACGATGTAGCCCCGCACGCCGGTGAGGGTCATCACCTGGATGAACATGCCCACGCCCATCAGCTTGCCCAGCACGGGGACGGTGGTCTCCACAGCCTCCGACACTGCCTGGATGGCGTTGAACTTCTTGCCGGTGAACAGGCCCACCACGCTGCCGATGAAGAAGATCAGCGGCATTCCCAGGGATGGGAACACGTTGGGGAGAGCCCGGCTGCCCACCATGAGGACGATGACCACCAGGATGGGGATGTAGAGCTTGAGCCCGTACTGTTTGCCCACCTCCAGGTTCAGCCCCTCTTTGATCTTGTCGTAATCCAGGTGCCGGCAGTAGCGCAGGCCCACAAAGAGGACGGTGAAGATGGCGCAGGGGAAGGTCATGAAGGCCAGGGGGCCCTCAAAGCCGATGTAGGGCATATCCACGCCGCCGGCGATCAGCATGGCGGGGATGTTCACCGGGGGGGCGGCCATGCCCATGATGGCGCCCACCGCCAGGATGGCGCCGGTCTGGGGGGCCGGGATGCCCATCATCAGCAGGATGGGGGCCACGATAGCGCCGGCGGAAAGCACCGCGGCGGTGGAGGAGCCCGTGATCATGCCCGGGAACATGATGATGAGCATCAGCAGAATCAGCATGACCGCCGGGACCTTGTGGAAGCGGGAGACGATGACGGCGTTCAGGGCCTCCAGTGCCCCGGATTTTTGGATCACCGTCATAAAGATCATGGCCATGGAGATGATGAGCACCGTATCCATATAGACAAAGGTGCCCTCGAACAGATGGCGCAGGGGGATACCCTCCCCACCCACCAGGGCGCCGGCGATAGCGCCGGCCGCCATAGACAAGCTGACCGGCAGCTTCAGCAGGAAGTTCCCCAGCAGGAACACGCCCAGCATGACCAGGAATATTACCAGTTCAAATTCCAATCAAATCCCTCCTGTTCCGGAGTATTCGCGGGAGTCGGGCAGACGGCCGCCTCTGCCGGCGGAGCGTCCGCTTTTGGGAAGAGGCCCCACCCGTTTTGACAGGCGGGGCCTCCTTGCAGTGCAATGGGGTTCAGGCGCCGAAGATCTCCTGGAGCGGGGTCACAGCGTCGGCGATGGTGTACAGCATGGTGATGGGGATGCCGGCGTCGGTGGCGGCGTCAGAGAACTTGCCGTCGTCGTTGCCCTCCTCCACTACCATGATGTAGTCGGCACAGCCCAGGGCCAGGTCGCTGAACTGGTCAGACAGAGTGCCCCGGCGGGCGGCGCCGCCCATGTGGGCCACGATCACGGTGATGTCGTTGTCCTTGGCGGTCTGGGCGATGGCCTCAGCGCGGGCGATCTCGTCCTCCTGGGAGATGCCGGCCGCGCCCAGCCCCTTGGAGGAGGCTCCGCTGGCGATGATGATGGTCTTGTATCCGGCGGCGTCCTCTGCGGAAGCGGTGGCGTCGAAGGTGTACTCAGCTCCCACCTTCTTCATCAGGGCGTCCAGCATGGATACGTCGGCGCTCTGGCCGAAGGAGGTGATCAGGACGGGGGCGGAGACCTGGTCCTTGGTGAAGGTGCCGTTCTCCGTCACCACCCGGTTGCTCTCGCTGGTGCGGAAGGTGTAGCCGCTCTCAGCACCGGTGGAGGCGCCGCCGCTCCCGGCGGGGGCGCTGGTGCTGGTGGACGGGGTGCTGGTCCCCGGGGTGGTGGTGCTGGTCCCGCCACCGCCGCAGGCGGTCAGCAGAAGGCTGCAGCTGAGGGCCGCGGCCAGGAGCATACATACGTTGCGCTTTTTCATTTTAAGTTCCTCCTAAGATCATTTCAGTTCTATGCTTGATCCCGGTCCTCCGGGACTTGGCACCTTACCAGTCGAGTCCCTCAGGCCAGGGACTTCAGGGTGGCCTCCAGGCCGTTGGCGATCATTTCGTTGGCATCGGGCAGGCCGGAGATCTTCAGGGGCTTGTCGGGGTACATCTGGTCGAAGGTGTTGATGATCTCCGCACTCATGCTCATGTGGTAGGCGGTCCGCTTCTCGATGGGCCAGCCGTTCTCGTCAAAGTCGTAGGAATTGGGGAACAGCCCCGCCCGATGCATGGCCAGATAGTTGCCCGAGATGCCGTCCTTCACCAGCTCCTCTGTCACCTTGTCGTGGTAGCTGCCCATGGCGGGGTTGCAGGTCTCGAACAGGGTGCACAGGGCGTCGGTATTGTCGCCCAGGCCCCGGTGGGACAGGCCGTAAGAGGTCTGGCCGGAGATCTCCATCTTCAGGGGCAGGTTGTTGATGACGCAGTTCATCACAGCGGAGGAGCCCAGAGGCATGGCGTTCTCATGGACCACCAGGGTGTTGACCAGCTTCACCGACTCGGCACCGGCCTCGTGGCCGTCATAGATGAAGTCGATCTGCTCGGTCTGGATAAAGTTGTAGATGGCGTAGCACACCATCTCGGTGAGGTAGCCCTCCTCCAGTCCGGGGTGGTTGCGGTTCAGGTTGCGGATCTCCGCGATCTCGTCGTGGCGCAGTTCCCGCTTGGAGGTATTCAGCCGGTAGTTGGGGTCGGGCCACTGGTGCACCGGGTTGGAGATGCGGGTGCCGATGCGGAACTCCCGGGTGGAGCCGTCGGACAGCTGGAAGGTCATCTTGTTGGCCTGGGCCAGCAGGGGCTGGGTGTGGCTGTATCCACTGTTGTTGGCCCGCACCATCACATAGAGGGTGCCCTCTTCACACTTCACGTTCTCCAAATAGGTCACGGCGTTGAGCATGGAGCCCACCTCATTGGTGTGGGTGCCGCCGTAGATCAGCGCCTTGCCTCCGGGGATCCCGCTGTCAAAGACATAGATATCCACGTCGCCCGGCGTGTCCTTCAGGTTGGGATTGTAGTCGCTCAGCCGGATCACACCGGTGATGTTGGGATTTTCGGTGTACAGCACGTCGTCCTTCTGCTGCTGGAGATAGATCTGCCCTGTCAGCACGCAGACCAGGGCCACCACGAGCAGAACGGCAATGTTTGGGATCAGACTCTTGTTTTTCATTTCCGTTCCCCCTTCATTTGATCAGCAGCGCGCGGAGGATCAAGGGGAAACAGATGATCCCCAGACTCATCACATGGGCCAGCGATCTCTCCCGCACGATGTCCCAGATCACCACCAGGGCCAGGACAGCGACGATGATCCGATAGATGATGAACAATGCAGCAATCATTCTTCGTCCCCCCTTAAATCATCAGGAACTTCAGCGATGAACCTGCCACCAGGAACACCACGATGGCGGCGGTCAGCACCAGCGTGAAGATGATGTTGCGCTTGACCACCTCAGTTCCGGTGACCCCAGTCACCCCCAGGGTCTCGCCCACCGTCTCCGCCAGGCTGCCCCGCAGGGCCAGGAGCATGCTCATGGCGATGGCGGCGCCTACCGCCATCATGGACAGCTCATAGCTTCCATAGTTGGAGTTGCTGACCAGATAAGTGGCCAGCGCCCCCACCACATAGGCGAAGGGGGTTCCCAGCAGCAGACCGCCCGCCAGCACCAGCAGTCCCAGTACCAGGGCGATCACTGCGCCGTTGATGCCGGCGATCTCCATCTGGGCGGAGAGGGTGCCGTTGACGCCCACCAGGTTGAAGGTCTCGACCACAGAGGCATAGGCCAGGATCAGGGCCAGCTCCACCGCCACGGTGCGGATGCCGTCCGCCGCCGCGATCAGGGGGTTGGCTCCCTTGCACTTGAAGATCAGGGCCAGCACGAAGCCGATGAGGTAGATCACCGGATACCCCCCGTAATAGGGGATCAGGAAGTACAGGAAGTTGTAGCAGAGCACCAGCACCGCCACCACGGCCAGGGGGATCAGGCAGACCGCGCTGCCCGTCTTTTCCACGTTCCCGTCCGCTTCCCACTCCCCCAGCACCCGGCGCCCGGCCAGGGCGCAGTAGACGATCAGGGCGGGGAGGGCCAGGATCAGGATGGGGAGAAAATATCCCTCAAAAGCGCCGGGATAGAGCCCCTGCCGGGCAATGGTGGGGGCCATGGCGGGTACGCACAGGGGAGGCAGCAGCATGCCCATCAGAGCGCCCACTGTCACCACCTCCACCACTTTGCTCTTCTCCATCCCCTTGTCCAGCAGGTAGCGGCCAGCCATCAGGCCAGTGGTGGCCACGCTGGCCAGGGCCGTGCCGGTGATCATGCCGGGCAGGCCGATGAACAGGATCAGGATGAACATCTGGGCGGCCGGGCTGCGCTTCTTCCCTACCACCTTGGCGAACAGGAACTGGAAGGTCCCGTTGACATACAGCAGATAGGAGAAGGCTGCGCCGCACAGCACCCACATCAGGGTGTCCACAAAGACGAAGGGACCCTCGGTGACCTCTCTGAGCCGGAAGCCCAGCCCGGCCACCAGCGCGGTGATCAGGCCCGCCACGAAGATAAGGGGCGCGATCAGGCCGCTTTTCCCTTTGAACAGAACGCTGACCACCGCTACGACAGCCAGCATGACAGCCAGCAGCAGATACGCTTCAGTCAAATTCACTCATTACCACTCCTTGTAACACGCATTCCGGCCGGGTATCTGGGGTCCCCGGACCGGATCAGCCAATCGGAGATCGGGGCCCGTGCCCTCCCCGGAGAGCCGGGGAGGGCCGTCCGTTCCCGTTCAGCCGGCAGGAAGCCGGACCGGGCCCGCGGAATGCCGGGTCTTAATAGGCCAGGGCCTTATAGCCGCGTCTGGGGTCGGCGCCGGCATAGAAGATGCCGTTGTCCCGGTCCAGATAGATGGCTGCGATGCCGCCTACCGCCATGTTGTACTCGCCTACGTCCTTCATCTCGTAGCCGATCCCCTCCATCTGGGCCACCAGGTCCGGATCGAAGCGGGGCTGCTCGATGCTCACCCGGGCGGGGGAGTCCATGCCGGAGCGGTTGATGGCCATGGCGCGGGGCTCATTGATGGCCTGCTGCACATTCATGCCATACAGCAGCACGTTGTTGATAATGGTGGCCACTGCGGGCGGGATGGCCAGGGAGCCGGGGGAGCCCACCGCCATGATGGGGTTCCCGTCCTGGAGCACCAGGCTGGGAGAGATGGTGGAGCGCACCCGCTTGCCGGGCATCACATAGTCGGGGCTGTCGGGGTTCTCATGGTCCAGGTTGCCGATGTGGCTGTTGTAGAAGAAGCCCAGACCGGGGGCCATAAATTTGCAGCCCCAGCCGTTGCCCAGGGTGTTGGTGGTGGAGACGATGTTGCCGTACTGGTCGATGACGGCGATGTGGGTAGTATGCTGGCTCTCCTCCGCGGTGGGCTCCAGCTTGGTGACCGGCAGGTCGCTGAGGGGCACAGACTCCATGGCCTGCATGTTGTCCATGTCGATAAGGGCAGCCCGCTCGGCGGCGAACTCGTCGGAGATCATCTCCTCCACAGGCAGGTCATAGAAGGCGGGGTCGCCGATGTAGGTGTAGGAATCCACCAGGCCGATGCGGCAGGCCTCGTTGAAGATGTACTGGTACTCCAGGGTGCTGGGGTCATACTGAGAGATGTCCTTCTCCTCCATGATGTTCAGCATCTCCAGCAGCCAATCGCCGCCGTTGGAGGGAGGGGGAACGGTGACCACTTCATAGCCGTAGTACTCGGTACGGATGGGCTCCCGCTCCGCCACGGTATAGGTCGCCAGGTCCTCCATGGCCATCAGGCTGCCATTGGCCTGGAGACCGTCCACCATCTTCTGAGCCAGCTCGCCGGTATAGAACTCCTCGATGCCGCCCTTGGCAATGGCTTCCAGGGTGTCGGCCAGGGGCTCGTTCTTGAACAGATCGCCGGTCGCATAGGGGAGGCCGTCGTTGGTGTAGATGGCCGCAGCCTCCTCATTGGCGGAGATCATATCAAAGGAGTCCATGATGGCATTGGCCAGACGCTCCTCGATGGGGAAGCCCTCCCGGGCCAGCTTGATGGCGGGGGCCATGACCTCTTCCGGGGTCATGGTGCCATACTTCTCCAGGGCGGTGAGCAGACCAGCCACCTGGCCGGGGACAGCGGCATTCTTGGCCGTGGCAGAGTCTGTCTCCGGATTGTACCAGCCGGGCTCCACCGCCACGGGGACAGTCTCCATGTACTCCAGGATCTCGTACTCGTGGTTATCCGCCAGATAGATGTTCATCATGCCGCAGCCGCCGATGCCGCTCAGGTTGGGCTCACACACGCCCACTGCGAAAGCGGTGGCCACCGCCGCGTCCACGGCGTTGCCGCCGGCCTGCAGGATCTCCAGGCCGGCCTGAGAGGCGTACACGCTGCCGCTGGATACGCCGCCGTGGGTGCCGATGGCGCCGTTTCCGAACTCATCGCCCTCCATGGTCTCAGGGATCTCGGGGGTCTCCGGCTCAGAGGCAGCGGGCTCTGAAGAAGCCGCGGGAGGGGTGGAGCTGGCTGCCGGCTGGGTGGTCTGTCCGCAGCCCGCCAGCAGGGACAGCATCATTGCAAGTACAAGAGCCAGTGCGCTGAATTTCGTTGTCAGGGACTGATTATTCCGTTTCATATGCTCTCCTCCTTATTGATGTAACATTTTTTACCTCGCATACATCTCCTCATGGGCCTTCTTTTCCTCCCTTCTCATTCCGTTTCAAATGCCCATCAGACTTTTGGTATCTGTATGCGCTGGCTTTCTCAATAGGCCAGTGACTTGTACTGCCGGCGGTTATCTCCGCCCGCATAGACAAAGCCGTCGTCCGGGTCCACCAGGACCACGCCCACACTGCCCAGGCTGGTGTTCCAGTCCTTTCCGGAGTCCACCTCATAGCCCGCGTCGATCAGGGCCTGGATGGTCTCCTCCGGCAGCCGGGGCTCGGCGTACACCTTCAGCGGGGCGCTGTACGAGGTGAAGATGGCCCGGGGCTCGTTGATGGCCTGCTGCAGGTCCATGTCGAACAGCAGCACTGCATTGAGGATCTGGACGATGGCAGGCGGGATGCACCAGCTGCCGGGGGAGCCGATGGCCATGATAGGCTCGCCGTCCTTGACCACCAGGGTGGGGCACATAGTGCTCATGACCCGCAGGCCGCCCTGGACAAAGTTGGGGTTGTCTTTTTCTGCAATGTCCAGCTTCTGGTTGGACAGGTGGGCGTTCAGGGGGAAGCCGGTACCCGGAGCCACGATACAGGATCCGAAATATCCGCCGATGGTGTGGGTGGTGCTCACCATATTCCCAAACTCGTCAATAACGGAGACGTGGGTGGTGGAACCGCTTTCCGGCGCGGCGGTGGTCAGCTTCTCAAAGGGGAGGCCCTCCCCGGGAACAAGAGTGGGGTTGACCTTGCCGTCCTTGGGCATGTCGTTCTCCACCCGCTCCTTGGCGTACTCCTTGGAGATCAGGGTATCGATGGGCAGCTCATAAAAATCCGGGTCCCCGAAGTAGGTGATGCCATCCGCCATGCTCAGCCGCAGAGCCTCGTTGAAGGTGAACAGATATTCCGGGGTGTTGAAGCCCATAGAGACCAGGTCGTAGTTCTCCAGGATATTGAACATCTCCAGCATGGGGGCGCCGCCGTTGGAGGGCGGGCCCTGGGTCACGATCTCATAGCCGTGATAAGTGGTGCTGATGGGCTCCCGCTCCACGCTGGTGTAGCTGGCCATATCCTCCATGGTGAGCAGGCCGCCCAGGCGCTGTACCTCGTCCACGATGGTCTGGGCGATGCTCCCCTTGTAGAACTCGTCGATGCCGCCCTCCGCGATCTTGCGCAGGGTATCCGCATAGTCGGGGTTGGTGAAGTGGTCCCCCACCGCATAGGGCAGGCCTTCGTTGGTAAATATCTTGGCCGCCTCCTCGTTCTGCACCAGTTTGTCGAAGCTGGCCGAGGCCCGCTCCTCAAAGCTGATGTGGACATCGAAGCCCTCCTCCGCCAGCTGGATGACAGGGGCCAGCACCTCCTCCCGGGTCATGGTGCCATACTTCTCCAGGGCGGTCAGGGCGCCGTGGACCTGTCCAGGGACGGTGACCAGCATGGCCCCCTTCTTCTCATTGATCTCGTCCAGAGTGTCGATGCCCGCCGCCGCAGGAGCGGTCTCCATGGCCTCGATACAGATGTACTCGCCCGTCTCCTTCAGATAGATGGTCATGAAGCTGGCGCCGCCCAAGCTGGTGGCACCCGGCTCGGTGAGGCTGTTGGCAAAAATCATGGCCACCGCGGCGTCCACCGCGTTGCCCCCCGCCTCCAGGATATCCATGCCGATGCGGGAGGTGTACTCATTGGCGCTGACCACCGCTGCCTGATAGCCCACCGCGGCGTTGCCGTAGGTATCTGTGGTCAGCTCGGGCAGGGCGGGCTGTTCCGGCGTCTGCGTGCTCTGGCTGGCCGCCGGGGGCGTGCTGCCGGCCTCCGGAGAACTGCTCTGGCTCCCGCCGGGGCCGCATCCGGTGAGCAGTCCCGTCAGCAGGGATAGGGTCAGGGTCAGGGCCGCCAGCGAGGATCCAATGTGTCTGCGTCTGTTTCCCATTTTGACTCTCCTTTCCAATAGGGCCGTGCGTTCACCTTATGTTTTATTTCCGTCTGTTCCAGCTTATTCCTCCCCCCATTGTGACGGACGGCAGCGACCATCTGCGTCCACCATAATTCTAACTAAATCTATCATACAGCGCCCCCATTTCATTGTGCAATTTTTTCTCTTATTTATTTCTGAAATTTTAAAAATTTATGAACAGGCCACTCTTATCCTTTTTTGATCCGTCATTTTTTCCCTTTTATTTCTAGTTTTTTCTCATTTTTCTCTTCCGACCTCTTTTTTAGGCCTCTTCCCTTTTATATTTTTATTTGTCTATTTTGACCACAGCTTTTTCTGTCCCGGACAATGAGAAAGCGCCGGCCAGCCCAATGGCTGACCGGCGCTTTTTGTCCCGCATTATAGTCCTGTTTCGGGCTTTTCCCCGTCGCCCGCCTCCCGGATCATCCGGTAGCGCTGTTTGGGGCGCCCCACCTTTCCATAGTGCTGGCTCACCTCCACCCGATTCACCGACACCAGATATTGCAGATATCGGTAGGTGGTCTGATAGGCCAGCCCCGTCCCTTCCGCGATGGCCTCCACAGGCTGGTACTCGCTGACACTGCGCAGATAACCCTCTATCAGGCTCAGTGTGCCCTGCCCAATGCCCTTCACCGGCTCCTCTGTGCTCTGGCGGTTCTCCCGCCGGCTCTCCACCAGACGCACGTGCAGCTTGATACGGGCGATGATGTCCAGGGCCTTCACCGGCTTAAGCACGAAGTCGCTCGCCCCCGCATCCAGGAACTGGTCGGCCACCCGCTGGTTGTCCTCGATGGTGAAGACGATCAGCGGCACCTCCGGGTCCTCCCGGCGCAGCATCTCCACCCCTTTGACCCCGTTGATCTTGGGGAGATGGTAGTCCATCAGCACCAGATCCGGGCGGCAGGTCCGGAACTTTCCCACTCCCTCCTCCACATCCCGGGCAGAGATGGCCTCCCAGCCCTGGGAGTTGAACAGGGCCCTGAGGGCGTACTGGATCTGTTCCTCGTCGTCAATGGTCAGGATGGTCAGCGGACGATTCTGTCTGTCCATGGTATCCTCTCTCCTCCTTCCGCGCGGTCCCCGCGCTCCTCCTCACCCATCGGCACAGAGCCAGCAGCACCGCGGCCCCAGCCAGTCCCAGGAGCAGCACCGCCCCGGGGTAGTCAGTCTCAAAGTAGACGGCAGAGGTCCCCCGCTCCGGCCACTGGGCCGGGTCATAGGGCAGTCCGTAGTCCGCCGCCAGCTGCTTGATGTTCAGAAGATTGATCACCGGAAGCCCCTGGCTGAGATAGCGCTGCACCAGCCCGCTGTCCTCTGTCAGCCGGACAATCTTCTCCGGGGAGAGCAGGCCCTGCCCCAGGCTGATGCCGCTCTCCCCCCGCCCCATGGAGGTCACGTTGCCTCCCACTGCCACAAAGCAGTCGATGGGGCCCTCCTGCTGATAGAGCTGCTGGCGCAGCTCCAGATTGCGCCGGTAGTCCGGCTCCTCCAGCAGGAGCAGTCCCGCCTCCGCCAGCCGACCCCGGATCTCCTCTGCGCAGGCCGGGTCCATCCCCCCGCCCACATCGCCTCCCCCGCCCAGGGTGACGGCCGCGCTGTCTGTCTCCAGCAGCCCGTCCTCCACCAGCCGGTGGGCCATCTCCGGGAAGGTGAGGGCGGGATGATTGGCCCCGTAGGTGGATGCCCCCACTGACGAGATATAGATCAGTTCCACGCCCATCACCTGGCAGGCGGCGATCACCGCCAGATCCATGGCGGGGAAGGAGCCGGAAAAGCCGGCCCCCACGGTGTCCCCCGATCGGACGCCCGCCTCGTGGAGCAGGCGGACACACAGCGCACCCATTTCCGGCCAGGCGGTGGTCCGCTTCGCCTCGATGGCCCCCAGGGTGGTGGTGATCCCGGTGTAGCTTTCCCCGATCATGCCGGTCTGATGGTAGTCCAGCTCGCTGAGGGGGATGCCCAGCTCCTCCTTGTAGGTGCGCACCTGCCGGAAGCAGTCCTCCAGCAGATCCGCCGCTGCCAGCTGCACAGCGGCATAGCCCGTTTCCGTTCGGCGGCCCTGTCCCGCCGCCAGCGCCGCAGTCCCCCAGGCCAGCAGTGCGCAGGCCAGCAGGAGGGCCAGCAGCTTCCGTTCCCGCTTCGCTCTGCTCATATAGGAAACACCTGCATCCCCTGCCACATCATGATCAGCGCCAGGATGCCCACCACCGCCGCCAAAGGGACCAGAGACTTCAAAAATCCCTGCCGTTCCAGCTCCTGAGCCATGATGCCCGGTACCAGCACCCCGATCATTCCCGGGTCATAGGCCAGCAGGCCCAAGCTGGTGACCGCCAGATCGATGGCAAAGGAGAGCAGGACCATGACCGCAAAGCGCCGGCGGCCGTACAGGATCATCACATTGCCCAGCAGTTTGGCGATGCCCCAGGCCGCCACGGCCACTGCCAGGGTGTAGACGATCCTCCAAGGCGTCTGAAGGCACAGGGCGAGGTAGCCGGGCACGATCAGGCCCGCGGGCGACAGGCCGGTCAGCTCCACGAACAGCAGGCTGATGGCCACCCCCGCCAGTACGATCTCATAATACACTCTGCTCTCCCTCCTTCCGTACCCGCTCCATCAGTGCCTTACCCGGGCCGGCCAAGTTTCCAGCGGCAAAGATCATAGTGTCCGCCCCCCGGCTGTCCAAGGGCAGTGCCTCCGCTCCAGGAAACAGCCGGACAGGTGTGTCCGGCAGGATATGCCGCAGGGTGCGGCGCACCGCCCGCTGGGAGGCACCGATCAGCCAGATCTCCTCTGGCTCCAGCCCCCGGGCCACCATCATCATGTGCTCCGTCCGATATCCCCGGTCCGGCCGGTTGTTGATCAGCAGCACCAGCCTCCGGCCCACCATTCCTGGGCGGCCGGCCACCCGGTGGTAGTCCAGCTGGGTGGACTGTGGATCGTTCACCGACATGGCGTTGACAAAAGCCGCCCCAGAGGGCAGGCGGAATAGGGACAGGGCATAGGGGTCCGGCTGATACCTCAGGATCCCTTCCAGCGCCCGATCCCGGTCCACCCCGATCTCCCGGCAGACCGCCAGGGCCAGAGCTACATTTTCAGGAAAATCGAAGTCCGGCAGGCCGCTGTCCGGCTGGGCCAGCTCCACCCGGCAGTTTTTTCTGCGTCCGTTGGTCCGAAGCTGGTCCAGGAACGCTCCGTCTGCCGTGAACAGGGTCCCATTCCAGGGGATTGTGTTGGAGAGGGAGTCGCAGATCTCCTCCAGCGTGGGCCCCATCTCCGCAGTGTGGTCCAGCCGGACATTGGTGATGACTCCGATGTCCGCCCGCACCATCCGGTGCTGTGAGACGGCCTGGAGCGCCGGGTCCACCGCCATACACTCGATCACCAGGATCTGGGCCCCCTCCCGCACCGCCCGGTGGAGGACCCGCACCTGTTCGCTGATGTTGGCCCGCCCCCGGCGGACCAGAGGCCGGGCCGTTCCGTCCACCCCGATAACCATAGGCACGGTGCCGGTGGTCTTGCAGAACACCTTCCACCCTCCCGCCCGCAGGCCCCCGTCGATCATCCGGGTCACAGTGGATTTCCCCCGGATGCCGTTCACATAGACCACGTGGACCAGCTCAGAGCGGTCCCGCCGCACCTGCCGGTCCTCCAGAATCAGCAGCGCCAGGCACACCGCCAGCAGAAGCAGGATCAGCGCTGACACGGCTCCTCCCCCCTTCTCTCTTCCAGGTCCCCCGTTCTCAGGACCTGTCCCGGACAATAATATGCACGCCGTTTTGTCTGATTGCTTATTATAGCAAAGAGCCTTCTATCTTTCAATTGAACGGCCGGCAGGGCCTGCTTTGCTTTCGGCAGCTTTTTGTCCTTTTTGTGTGTACATCTGTTCTTTTTTGATTTTCCGTTATCTGGATGATCTGTCGAATTCTTTTTTACCGCACTGCACAAAAAGTCCGGCCCCCTCTGCTGCTGGGAAGCCGGACTTCTTTTACGCCGGACCGGTGCTCAACAGCCGGATCAGGCGGATATTTTTCTGCGTTTCAGATATCCCACAGCCTTTCCGGGTAGAGCCCGGACTGGGTCATAGCCGCAATGGCGGCCACCACCTGGGGCTTATCCTCCCGATAGGTCACACCATACCACTTGTCGGTGCTGCGCAGCACCTTGACCCGGGCCCGCTTCTCCTCCAGCAGCTGTGTCACCACACTGGGCAGGAAATACTCCCCCTTCTGGGGGTCCTCTGCCAGTACCTGGTCCAGAAACGCGGGGAAGCGCGCCTCCGCCTCCCAAAGAAAGCTGGGGGTGAAGCCCCAGAGGTTCATGGACACCACGGTGTCCCCCGGCAGACGGGTCCAGGTCTCCCCGCCATCCACCGTGGAGCGGGCGTCCGCCCCGGCCTTCTCGATGTGGGTGTGCTCTGTGACACGGAGCAGATAGTGCTCCTCATCCTCCTGGCACACCCCCCGGGCCACATGTCCGTGCTCCGTCACCGTATTGCCCAGCAGATAACCCACCATAGCAAATTCATAGCACCCCGGCTTGTCCGGGTGCTCCTCCAGATAGCGGTATATCTCCCGGAACGCCTCCGGCCCGTAGTAGTCGTCCGAGTTGATAACTGCGAAGGGGCCGTCCACCTCCTTCCGGGCAGCCAGCACCGCGTGGCAGGTCCCCCAGGGCTTCACCCGCCCCTCCGGGACCCCGTACCCGGCGGGCAGGTCCTCCAGCTCCTGATAGGCGTACTTTACTTCAATGACCCGGGAGAGCCGGTCGCCGATGGCGGCCCGGAATTGCTCCGCAAGCTCCCGCTTGATGACGAATACCACCGTCTCAAAGCCGGCGCGCCTGGCGTCGTAGATGGAGTAATCTATGATGAGCTGGCCGTTGGCCCCCACGGGATCAATCTGCTTCAGACCGCCGTATCGGCTCCCCATTCCGGCCGCCATGACCACAAGCACCGGTTTTTCCATACTTCCACCCCCTCTTATCTTCCGTATCCGTCCGGATTCATGGACTGCCACTTCCAGGAGGAGGCGCACATCTCCTCGATGCCGTAGCGCGCCTTCCACCCCATCTCCCGCTCTGCCCGCTCCGGGTCCGCATAGCACTCCGCAATGTCGCCCGGCCTCCGGGGATCCACTACATAGGGCAGGGTCTTTCCGCAGGCTTTCTCATAAGCGCGCAGGACCTCCAGCACGGAGTAACCCTTCCCGGTCCCCAGATTGCAGACGAACAGGCCGCACCTCTCCTCCAGCTTCTTCAGCGCGGAGACATGGCCCCGGGCCAAGTCCACCACATGGATATAGTCCCGCACCCCGGTGCCGTCCGGCGTGGGATAGTCGCCGCCGAACACATGGAGCTTCTCCAGCTTCCCTACTGCCACCTGGGCGATATAGGGGACCAGATTGTTGGGGATGCCGTTGGGGTCCTCCCCGATCAGCCCGCTCTCGTGGGCCCCGATGGGATTGAAATACCGCAGCAGGGCCACGTTCAGGCTGCTGTCCGCCACACACAGGTCGGTGAGGATCTGCTCGATGAAAAGCTTGGTCGTCCCATAGGGGTTGGTGGTCCCCCCCACCGGGAAGTCCTCCCGGAAGGGCACCCGGCCGGGATTCCCATAGACGGTAGCAGAGGAGGAGAACACAAAATCCTTCACGCCGTGCTTCCGCATCACATTGAGCAGGACCAGGGTGTTGACCAGATTGTTGGTGTAGTACTCCAGGGGCTTCTCTACACTCTCCCCCACCGCTTTCAGGCCCGCGAAATGGATGACTGCCCGGATATCCGGGTGGCTCTGGAACAGCGCTTCCACCTGCTCTGGGTCGCACAGCTCCGCCTCAACGAAGGGGACTTGCCTTCCCACGATCTGCTCCACCCGCCGGATCGCTTCCCGGCTGGAATTCACCAGATTGTCCGCCACCACGATGTCATATCCCGCCTGGATCAGCTCCACACAGGTGTGGCTGCCGATATATCCGGCGCCACCGCTCACCAAAATGGACATAGATTGCTCCTTTTCTGTCATGATCCGCTCTCCCTTGGAAAGCTTCTCTGATCAATGTTACGGCCCCATTATAATCTCTAAACATAAATCACGCAACCGATTCCGTCTCTTTCTCGTCTCTCAAAAATAAAAATGTCTACCAAAAGTCTACCAAAAAAGGGCGGCGGGGGCCTGGAGTTTCAGGGCCTTGCTGCCCCTTCTGTTTTCATGTGTCTACCAAATG
>NZ_JANGBZ010000043.1:0-26372 GCF_024462915.1 Clostridium sp. DFI.5.61 | reverse complement strand
CGGCTTTGCAGCAAAATTTGAAAACTTACTTCAGGTTGAAGAACGCCTTCATGCCGGGGTACTCCGCGATGCCGCCCAGCTCCCAATGTGTGCCCGGCACACATTGGGGACCCTAAGGATCAATATGCTCGGCGGAAGTAAATCCCGCCTGCGCCAAGGTTTTCGCCTTTGGCGAAAACGCTTGTGCGCGCTGACGCGCGCCCCATCTGCGATGGGGCCCCAGGAGCTGGACGACAGGAAGAGCAAAGCCGCCCGATTGGGCGGCTTTGCAGCAAAATTTGAAAACTTACTTCAGGTTGAAGAACGCCTTCATGCCAGGGTACTCCGCGATGTCGCCCAGCTCCTCCTCGATGCGGAGCAGCTGGTTGTACTTGGCCACGCGGTCGGTGCGGCTGGGGGCTCCGGTCTTGATCTGCCCGGCGTTGGTAGCCACGGAGATGTCGGCGATGGTGGTGTCCTCGGTCTCCCCGGAGCGGTGGGACACGATGGCGGTGTAGCCGGCCCGGTTTGCCATCTGGATGGCATCCAGGGTCTCGGTCAGGGTGCCGATCTGGTTGACCTTGATGAGGATGGAGTTGCCCACCTTCTTCTCGATGCCGGTGGCCAGGCGCTCCACGTTGGTGACGAACAGGTCGTCGCCCACCAGCTGGACTTTGTCGCCGATGGCACGGGTCAGCATAGCCCAGCCCTCCCAGTCGGTCTCGGCCATGCCGTCCTCCAGGGAGACGATGGGGTAGGTGTCGGCAAACTTCTTCCACATGTTCACCAGCTGCTGCTGGGTCAGCTTCTTGCCGGACTTGGGCTGGATATAGCACTTCTGCTCCTCGTCCCACCACTCGGAGGAGGCGGCGTCGATGGCGATCTTGAAGTCCTCACCGGGCTTGTAGCCGGCCTCCTCGATGGCCTTCACGATGACCTTCAGGGCATCCTCGTCCTTCTTCAGGTTGGGGGCGTAGCCGCCCTCGTCGCCCACGCCGGCGGCGGGGGTGCCGTTCTCCTTCAGGGTGTTCTTCAAAGTGTGGAACACCTCAGTGCACATGCGCAGAGCCTCATGGAAACTGGGGGCCCCCACGGGCATGATCATGAATTCCTGGATCTCCACGTTGTTGGTGGCATGGGCACCGCCGTTTAGGATGTTCATCATGGGCACAGGCAGCATCTTAGCGTTGGTCCCGCCGATGTAGCTGTACAGGGAGACACCCAGGCTCTCTGCTGCGGCCTTGGCGCAGGCCAGGGAGGCGCCAAGGATAGCGTTGGCGCCCAGGCGGCTCTTGTTGGGAGTGCCATCCAGGTCGATGAGCATCTTGTCGATGGCCACCTGGTCCAGCACGTTGGTGCCGATGAGGGCCTCAGCGATCTCGGTATTCACGTTGTTCACCGCGGTCACCACGCCCTTGCCCTGGTAACGGCCCTTGTCGCCGTCCCGCAGCTCGCAGGCCTCATAGATGCCGGTAGAGGCGCCGGAAGGGACCGCGGCGCGGCCCACAGTGCCGTCCTCCAGGTAGACCTCCACCTCCACGGTGGGGTTGCCCCGGCTGTCCAGGATCTCGCGGCCCAAAACGTCTACGATCTCAATGATCTGCTTCATGATAATCAGTCTCCTTTTTTCTTTTATGGGCGGGTCCTCCCGCCCGGAGCGTATATGCCCTGTGCAGCAGCTCCGCACCGGTGCATCGGTCCAGCGGGGGCCCAGTCCGTCAGTTGACGATCAGAGTCTCCCCGTCCATCTCCTTGGGCTTTTCCAGGCCCATCAGGTCCAGCATGGTGGGGGCGATATCGGCCAGGCGGCCGTCCCGCAGGCGGACGCTGGCCCCCACGATATAGAACGGCACCAGGTTGGTGGTGTGGGCGGTGAAGGGCTCCCCATCCTCGTCCGCCATCCGCTCGGCATTGCCGTGGTCGGCGGTAATGAGAGAGACGCCGCCCATGCGGGAGGTGGCTTCCACCACCCGGCCCACGCACTCGTCCACGGCAGTCACCGCCCTGCAGGCAGCCTCATACACGCCGGTGTGGCCCACCATGTCGCAGTTGGCAAAGTTCAGGATGATGACATCATAGGCTCCGCTCTCGATGCGCTTGACCGCCTCCTCCGTCACCTGATAGGCGCTCATCTCCGGCTGGAGGTCGTAGGTAGCCACCTTGGGGGAAGCGATGAGCACCCGGTCCTCCCCGGGAAAGACCGTCTCAACGCCGCCGTTGAAGAAGAAGGTGACGTGGGCATACTTCTCCGTCTCAGCGATGCGCAGCTGGGTCAGCCCCAGCTTGCTGATATACTCGCCGAAGATGTTCTCCAGCTTCTGCCGGGGGTAGGCCACCGTCACATTGGGCATGGTAGCGTCGTACTCGGTGGTACAGACAAAATCCACCGGGACGAAGCCCTTTTTCCGCTCCACATCCTGAAAGTCCTCATCCACAAAGCAGCGGGTGATCTCCCGGGCCCGGTCGGGGCGGAAGTTGTAGAAGATGATGGAGTCGTTGTCCCGGACCTGAGCCCCTTTGGCGCAGACCACCGGCTCCATGAACTCGTCGGTGACGCCGGAGTCATAGGACTTCTGGACAGCGGCGGCGGGGTCCTCCTCAAAGATCCCCTCCCCCAGGGCGATGGCATCATAGGCCCGCTGCACCCGGTCCCACCGCTTGTCCCGGTCCATGGCGTAGTAGCGGCCCATGACGGTGGCGATCCTGCCGGTGCCCAGCTCATCCAGCTTGGCCTGGAGCTGCTCCACATAGCTCTTTCCAGAGCTGGGGGGCACGTCGCGGCCATCCAGGAAGCAGTGGACATACACCTTCTCCAGCCCCTGCTCCTTGGCCATCTTTACCAGGGCGAACAGGTGGGTGATGTGGCTGTGGACGCCGCCGTCGGACAGCAGGCCCATCAGGTGCAGGGCGGTCCCCCATTCCCGGCAGTGCTCCATGGCCTCCAAATAGGCAGGATTCTTGAAGAACTCCCCGCTGTCGATGTCCCGGCTGATGTGGGGCAGGTCCTGGAATACCACCCGGCCCGCGCCGATGTTGGTGTGGCCCACCTCGCTGTTGCCCATCTGCCCCTCAGGCAGGCCCACGTCCAGGCCGGAGGCAGACAGGCGGCACCCGGGACACTCCTTGAAGATATTCTCCAGATGGGGCTTCGGCGTATTTTCCACCGCATTGCCCGGATATTTGGGGCCCAGGCCAAAGCCGTCCATGATGATCAAAGTTGTTGGTGTTTTCATAGAAACCCTTTCTTGAGAGAATCCAGAGGGAAGGGGCATGAAGAGCGGGCTCCCGCTCCGCGTTCCGTGTCTTCCTCTCCGTGTGTTTCGATGGTGCGGGATGGGGAGAGGCAAAATGCCTGCCGCTCCCCCGCTCCGCCTCTCCCAACAAAACCCGCTGCGCTGGGCTTTCGTTGGGGACCCATCCGGCGTGGACGGCTCGCTTACTCCTGGTTTGCCGCGTTGATGATCTCCACGAAGTCCGCAGGCTTCAGGGAGGCTCCGCCAATCAGGCCGCCATCCACGTCGGGCTGGGCCAGCAGCTCGGCGGCGTTCTTGGCGTTCATGGAGCCGCCGTACTGGATGGTGACGGAGCGGGCCACATGGGCGCCGTACAGCTTGCGGATGACAGCACGGATAGCCTGGCACACCTCACCAGCCTGCTCGGCGGTGGCGGTCTTGCCGGTGCCGATGGCCCACAGAGGCTCATAGGCGATGACCACATGGCGCATCTTGTCGGCGGGCACGCCGGCCAAGGCAGCCTTCACCTGATAGGCGATCAGCTCCATGGTCACTCCCAGCTCCCGCTGCTCCAGGCTCTCGCCCACACAGACGATGGGGTTCAGCCCCACCTCCAGGGCGGCGTGGACCTTCTTATTGACGGTGAAGTCGGTCTCGTTGTAGTACTGGCGGCGCTCAGAGTGGCCAATGATAACATACTTGGCCCCCGCCTCCTTGATCATCTCCGCAGTGATCTCACCGGTATAGGCGCCGTGGTCCTCATAGTGGCAGGTCTCCGCGCCAATGGCGATGTGGCAGTCCTTGAACAGGCGGACGGCGGTGGTGATATTGACGGCCGGGACACACAGGACCACGTTGCACCACTTTCCCCGGGGCATAATGGGCTTGATCTCCTCGGCGAACTGCTTGGTCTGGGAGAGGGTGTTGTTCATCTTCCAGTTTCCGGCAATAATGGTCTTGCGATATCTTCTGTTCATGGCGGTAAAGCCCCTTTCTATTTTTCCTTCTCTTCCTAGTTTGTTACACACTTGAGCCTAGTCTGCCCGGATCTTGGCTTCCCAGCTGTGATTTGTCCCGCACTACGCCGCAAAACTTAAAAGCATCACTACAAGAAGGACCCCCAGAATGGTCAGAAGGATATTTCTCATTTTTTTGTTCATGCACGATCCCTCTTTCCTGTATCTCAGCGTCGTCAAAGCATGCGCCATATTTTTCACTTTCGCCTGCCGGTGAAAGCCCATCCCCATTTCGCTGGGCTCGCGCGGGTCCTCGGAGCTGCCCGGGCAGTTCTTTATTTATCCAGCAGGCAGGCTACGCCGGGCAGCTCTTTGCCCTCCATGAATTCCAGGCTGGCGCCGCCGCCGGTGCTGATGTGGGTCATCTTGTCGGCATAGCCCAGCTGCTGTACTGCGGCCGCGGAGTCGCCGCCGCCGATGATGGTGATGGCGTCCGTCTTTGACAGAGCCTCGGCCACCGCCTCAGTCCCCTTGGCAAAGGCGGGGAACTCGAACACACCCATAGGGCCGTTCCAGATCACTGTGCCCGCGCCGGCTACGGCGCCGCAGTACAGCTTCACGGTCTCGGGTCCGATGTCCAGGCCCTGCCAGCCGTCGGGAATCTCCCCGGCCTTGACCACCTGGCTGTTGGCGTCGGGTGCAAAGGCGTCGGCGCACACGGTGTCCACCGGCAGAAGCAGCTTCACGCCCTTAGCCGCCGCTTTCTGGACCATCTCATTGGCGTAGCTCTCCCAATCGGCCTCCAGCAGGGAGTCCCCCACCTTGCCGCCCTGGGCGGCGGAGAAGGTGTAGGCCATGCCGCCGCCGATGATGATGGTGTCGGCGATCTCCAGCAGGTTGTTGATGACCCCGATCTTGCTGGATACCTTGGAGCCGCCCAGGATGGCCACCAGGGGGCGCTTGGGATCGGCCAGGGCGCCGCCGATAACTTCCAGCTCCTTCTGGATGAGAAAGCCGGACACAGCGGGCAGGTAGTCGGCCACGCCGGCGGTGGAGGCATGGGCGCGGTGGACCGCGCCGAAGGCGTCGGACACGTACACGTCGGCCAGAGAGGCCATGGCCTTGGCCAGGGCGGGGTCGTTCTTGGTCTCGCCGGGCTCAAATCTGGTATTTTCCAGCAGCAGGATCTCGCCGGGCTTCAGGGCGGCGGCCTTGGCCTGGGCATCGGGGCCCACCACGTCCTCCGCCATGATGACCGGCTTGCCCAGCAGCTCGCTCAGGCGGGCGGCCACCGGCTTCAGAGACAGCTCGGGCTTGACCTCGCCCTTGGGCTTGCCCATGTGGGAGCAGGCGACCACCGCAGCGTTCTGCTCCAGCAGATACTGGATGGTGGGCAGGGCGGCACGGATGCGCTTGTCGTCGGTGATGACGCCGCTGCCGTCCTTGGCCATGGGCACGTTGAAGTCGCACCGCAGCAGCACCTTTTTGCCCGCCACATCGATGTCGCGCACTGTCTTCTTGTTGTAGTTCATTCTTCTATGAGCTCCTTTCTTTCTCGTCAGGCGTGGGAAAGGGAAATAAACAGGTCACAGCCCCTCCGCCATCTCGCCCTGCCCGGACAGCCCGGGAAAGCCCAGCTGGCGCAGGGCCTCGTAGGCCACCACTGCCACAGAGTTGGCCAAGTTCAGGCTGCGGGCGTCAGGGCGCATAGGGATGCGGATGCACCGCTCCCTGTGCTCCTCCCGAAAGCCCAGTGGGAGGCCCGCAGTCTCCTTGCCAAAGAACAGGTAGCAGCCATCCCGGAACTGGGCCTGGTCATAGCTTCGGGGCGCCTTGGTGGTGGCCAGCCAGAGGTCGGGAGCGGGATGCTCGGTAAAAAACTGCTCCAGTCCGTCGTAGACCCGCAGGTCCACCATGGGCCAGTAATCCAGCCCGGCCCGGCGCACCGCCTTCTCACTGATGTCGAACCCCAGAGGGCGGATCAGGTGGAGGCGGCTGCGGGTGGCGGCGCAGGTCCGGGCAATGTTCCCGCAGTTCTGGGGGATCTCCGGCTCTACCAATACGATGTTCAGCAATGGGTCCACCTCGCGTTTCGGCTATCATTGTATTCCAATTCGCCCGGAAATTCAACTGTAATTTGGTCGAAAAAATGCAAAAAAATCAAAATTTCCCCCAAAATAGCTTCAAGTGCAATTTTGAAGTTCTTCTATGCGCATTTTCGTTCTCTTTTTCCCGATTCTCTGTTTTTTCCTCTCCTTGTTTTCCTTTCCTTTCCCTCAACCTGCCGCTTCTCCTGCCCATCCACCCATCAGCAGCTGCCTTCCCGCCTTTTTCCGCCTTCAAAGAATGGCCTCCTGGATTTTCTGTTTTCAAACGGAGAAAAGCGTGCTATAATTTTATTATTCCTCTCCATATTTTGCCCATCCAAACCCATATCAGGAGGTATTTTGAAATGAAATTGATCTGGAACGGCCACTCCTGCTTCACCCTGGCCACTGAGGCGGGCACCCTTGTCATCGACCCCTATGAGGACGGCTCCGTCCCCGGTCTGTCCCCCCTCCATCTGGAGGCTGACGCCGTCTATTGCAGCCACGAGCACCGGGACCACGGCAACCGGGCCGCGGTGGCCCTCAGCGGGAAGCCCTGTGCCGTGGAGGTGGAAGAGCTGGCCACCTGGCACGACGAGGTTCAGGGCGCCAAGCGGGGCCCGAACACCATGCGCATCTTTTCCGCCGAGGGGCTTCGGGTGGCCCATCTAGGAGACTTGGGCTGCGGCCTGACACCGGAGCAGGCAGAGGCCCTGTCCGGTCTGGACGCTCTGCTCATCCCGGTGGGCGGCTTCTACACCATCGATGCCGGCCAGGCCAAGGCGGTAGTGGACCAGCTCAAGCCCCGGGTGGTCGTTCCCATGCACTACCGCGGCAAGGACTTCGGCTACGAGGTCATCGGTCCGGTGGAGGATTTCCTTGCCCTTCAGAGCGGCGTGGTGCGCTATGAGGGCAACGTCCTGGAGCTGACCCAAGACACCCCCGCCCAGACGGCGGTGCTCACCTATCTGGGCTGAGCCTGCCTGGACAGCCCCTTCCCGCTCTCAGCGCGTCCTGGGACACTTTCGTTCCGGGACGCGCCCTTTTTGTTCCCAAAATGTTTACAAAATTTCGGCCAGCCTTTCAGGTTTCTTTCAGCTTTGGGTGTTATCCTGTTTCTGATCTTTGATTTGGAACGGGAGGTTAGACCGTGATCGAAGTAGAAAATCTGGTGAAGCGGTACGGCGGCCATCTGGCGGTGGATCACCTGAGCTTCACAGTGGAGAAGGGCTGCGTCTGCGGCTTCCTGGGCCCAAACGGCGCCGGGAAATCCACCACCATGAATATTATGACCGGCTATCTCGCCCCCACTGAAGGGGAGGTCCGGGTGGACGGCCACAGCGTGACTCAGGACCCGGCGGGGGCCAAGGCCTGCATCGGCTATCTGCCGGAGCAGCCGCCCCTCTATGTGGACATGACGGTGCGGGAGTATCTGGAGTTCGCCGCCGGGCTCAAGCGGATCCCCGGGGGGGAGCGGGCCGCTCAGCTGGACCGCATCCTGGAGATGACCCGGACCGCCGACGTGTCCGGCCGGCTGATCCGCAACCTGTCCAAGGGCTACCGCCAGCGGGTGGGGCTGGCCCAGGCGCTGATCGGCTTCCCACACATCCTGATCCTGGATGAGCCCACTGTAGGCCTGGACCCCAAGCAGATCCTGGAGATCCGCGCCCTGATCCGGGAGCTGGCCCAGGAGCACACTGTGATCCTCAGCTCCCACATCCTCTCCGAGGTCCAGGAGGTCTGCGACCACATCTTTATCATCCACCACGGCCGGCTGGTGGCCCAAGGCACTCCGGCCCAACTAGAGCGGGAGCTGACAGGCACCCCTGCCATCACCCTGCTGCTCAAGGCCGCCCCGGAGGAAGGCCGGGTCCTGCTCTCCGGCGTCCCCGGCGTAGCGGAGGTGGCGCCGCTGCCCTGCGGGGAGGCGGGCGCCGCCCTGCTGCGCCTGACTCCCGCGGAGGGGGCCGATCCCAGGGAGGCCGTCTTCCGCGCCTGTGCGGGGGCGGACCTGCCGATCCTGGAGATGAGGCGGGAGTCCCTGTCCCTGGAGCAGATCTTCCTGGAGCTGACCTCCGACGCCTCCGCCGCCGGACAGGCTGGCGGCCGCAGGCGCCCCTTCGGGCGCAGAGATTCGGCGGAGCCGGAGCCCGCTCCGGAGACAGCCATCACGGAACACGGAGAGGAGGCGGAGCCATGACTGCGGTCTACAAGCGGGAGCTGCGCTCCTATTTCACCTCCATGGTGGGGTATGTGTTCATCGCCATCCTCATCTTTTTTGTAGGCATCTACTTCATGGCCTACAACCTGTTCGGCGGCTACCCCTCCTTCGGCTATGTCCTGCTCAGCTGCACCATCATCTTCATGGTGGCCGTTCCCATCCTCACCATGCGCTCTATGGCGGAGGACCGGCGGGGCAAGACCGACCAGCTGCTGCTCACCTCCCCCGTCTCCCTCACCGGCATCGTCCTGGGCAAATATCTGGCCATGGTCACCGTGCTGCTGGTCCCCATCCTGCTGATCTGCTTCTGCCCGCTCATCATCGCCATGAACGGCTCCGCCACTCTGACGGCGGACTACGCCGCTATCCTGGCCTTCTTCTGCATGGGCTGCGTGTACATCGCCGTAGGCATGTTCGTCTCCGCCCTCACCGAGAGCCAGATCATCGCCGCCGTGGGCACCTTTGCCGCGCTGCTGGTCCTCTACCTGTGGACCGATCTGGTGTCCTTTCTCCCCGACTCCCTGGCCCAGCTCCTCTCCAGCTTCGACTTCCAGGGCGTGCTGGACAACTTCGCCTATTACAGCGTGTTCGATCTGGGGGGACTGCTGCTCTATCTGTCCATGGCGGCCGTCTTCGTCTTCCTCACCGTGCAGGTCCTCCAGCGCCGGAAGGGGATCACCTCCGCCGCTACCACTGCGGTGGTGCTGGCCATCGCCGTGGTGGTCAACCTGGTGGTGGGGCAGCTGCCCTCTGACCTGGTGGAGCGGGACATCTCGGACAACAGTCTCTACACCGTCAGCGACACTTCTGTGGACTACCTCTCCGCCCTGGAGCGGGACGTGGAGCTGGTCGTCCTGGCCAGCGAGGACACCACGGACCAGCGCATCACCAAATTTCTGCACAACTATGCCGCCCTGTCCGGCCATCTCTCCCTCTCCTTCGTGGACCCCGTGGAGCACCCCTCCGCCCTGACGGAGTATGAGGCAGACCAGAACACTGTCGTGGTCCGCTGTGCCGACACCGGCAGGCAGCGGGTGGTCCCCTTCTCCGACATTTTGGTGGCCGATCTCATGTCCTACTACACCTATGGCACCTATACCTATTCCGAGTTCGACGCCGAGGGGCAGCTCACTTCCGCGGTGGACTACGTCACCTCAGACAACAGCCACATCCTCTATCTCGCCGAAAACCACGGGGAGAGCGCCTTGGGCGGCTCGGTCACCGACGCCATCAGCAAGGCCAACCTGTCTACCTCCACCGTCAGCCTCCTGCTGGACAACGGGGTGCCTGACGACTGCTCCCTGCTGGTCTTCAACCAGCCCCAGACCGACCTGTCCGCCGGCGAGGCCCAGATGGTCCGGGACTACCTGGAGGGGGGCGGCCAGGTGATGATCCTGCTGACCCGCACGGACCTGGCCAACTTCAATGCCATCCTCGCCGACTACGGCCTCGCCATGGCCCAGGGCTATATCGGGGACACCGCCCGGTACTATGCCCAATACGGCCGCTTCTACTTCAGCGCCACCCTGTCCGCCTCCAGCCCCATCACTGCTCAGTTCGGGGACGACGACCTGACTCTGATCTACGGCGCCCACGGCATGACCCAGTGCGATCCGGTCCGTGACACCATCACCGTGACCCCCTTCATGACCACCACGGAGAGCGGCTACTCCGACGCCGGCGGGCAGACCGGCACCTATATCCTGGGCGCCCAGGCGGAGGAGGAGACCGACGGCGGCACCGCCCGCCTCACCGTCTTCACCACCGAGAGCGTGGTGGACCAGAGCATCCTCACCTTCAACCCCAGCATGGTGAACCTGGACATCTTCCTCAACGCGGCCACCTCCGGCATGGAGGACATCTCCGCCATCTCCATCCCCGCCAAGAGCCTGGAGATCACCTATAACACCGTTCTCAACCCGGGCATGTGGAGCACCCTCTATCTGGCCGTCATCCCCCTGGGGGTCCTGATCGGCGGCCTGGCCTACTGGATCAAGCGGAGGAAACTGTGATGAACCGACAGACAAAACAGCTTTTGGCTCTCGCCGGTGTCCTCGCCGTCGGGCTGGGCGCCTACGCCGCCCTGCGGGTCTGGAACGCGGGGGAGGAGGAGCGGGAGGCCGCCCAGGCCGACTATGTGCTCCAGCTCAGCGATGTCACCGCCCTCTCCTTTGATTCCGGGGACGGCCCCCTCTCCTTCACCCTGGAGGAGACGGGCTGGACCTGGGACGGGGACAGCGAGTTCCCGGTGAACGGCACGGAGCTGGACGCCCTCCGAGAGGACCTGGCCGCCCTGAAGGCGGAGCGGATCATTCCGGAACCCGACGCACTGGCTGACTACGGCCTGGAGGAGCCCGCCTACACCCTCACCGCCCGCACTGATTCCGGGGAGTCCACCACCCTGCTTCTGGGCAGCCTGGACCCTGGGGGCAGCCACCGGTACGCCATGCTCGACGGGGGGACGGAGGTCTACACGGTGGACGGCTCCATCACCTCCTCCCTGGACAGCGAACTGCTGGACCTGATGGAGCTGCCCCAGCTGCCTGACCTGGACGAGAAGAACATCACCTCCGCCCAGCTGGAGCTGACCGACGGCACTGTCCGCCAGCTGACTTCCGCTGTGGAGACCCGGGAGACGGAGGTGGAGACCGAAACCGGCGAGACCGACGAGAACAGGGAGCCCATCTATGAGACCACCACGGAGACGGAGGAGATCACCCTATGGTCGCTGGACGGGCAGCCGCTGCCCGAGGGGGCCGTCGGGCTGGAGGACTGGCTGTACGACCTGTCCACCCTATACCTGGACAGCTGCTCCGCTTTTAAGGCGGACCAGGAGGAGCTGTCCGCCTGCGGCATGGACGGCGCCTCCCTTCTCACCGTCTCCCTGACCTCCGGCGAGACCTTCACCCTGGCCATCGGCGGCCAGACCGAGGATGGCAGCTACGTCTACGCCGCCCTGGAGGCACCCGCCCCCGGCTGCGACCTCTTCCTCATCTCAGCCGATAAGGCCCGGACCCTGTCGGATCTGAACTATGAGTCCCTGTCCGCCGATGAAGAGGCGGAATAAGAAAGTGCCCTCTTCCCGCCATGGGAAGAGGACACTTTTTTCGTTTAGAGCTGAAGTAAAATGCCGGCTGCCGCTCCTGCCGCAATAAAGGCGATAGGGTGAAGTTTTTTCAGGGGCGTCCACTTCATTGCCGCGAACATCGCCAGCGTCAGCACCACCGCTGTCCACTGAATGGCCGGAAAGCTGTTCGGTGAGAGGGCGTCTGATGCCGTAAAAACTGAATACGCCACACTCAGGCCCGCTGCCGCGATCAGCGCAGTGGAGGCGGGACGCAGCCCGGCAAACACCGCCTCCACGCTCCGGTTGCTCCGAAACTTCTGCAAAAATCCCGCAATTATCAGGATCAGTATGGCCCCCGGCGTGATCACCCCCAGCGTTGCCACAAGCGCTCCGGGGACTCCAGCGGTCTGGTAGCCAACATAGGTGGCCATGTTCACCCCCAGCGGGCCCGGTGTGGACTCGGAAACCGCGATCATAGTAGTCAGATCCTGATTGGTGAACCAGCCGGTGGTCTCCCCCATATGCTGCAGAAAGGGAATCGTAGCCATACCCCCGCCCACAGAGAACAGACCAGTCTTAAAAAACTCATAAAAGAGGCGCAGCAGGATCATGTATCCTCACCTCCTTGGGATGGGAGCTTCACCCGGCCCAGCAGCCAGCCTGTCGCTCCGGCTGCCACCACAAGGAATGCAGGATTGGAGAGGAGATCCAGCACCGCTCCCAGCGGGGTGGCCGGGTCCACAGCCAGCAGCCCGGACAGCTCTCCCAGCACCAGAACTCCCAAAAAGATGCATACTGCGGGTCTCCCCCTCAAATTTGTCTTTCCCAGCTTGAGCACGCTGACTGCAATCAGTGCCACCACTGCGGCATTGATGCCCGCCAGGGCGTGCTGAACCACCGGATAGGTCGCAAATTTTGTGAGGAATGCGGCTATGATGGTGATGACCACAAAGCTGGGAAACACCACTCCCAGGGCGGCGGCAATTCCTCCTGGGACCCCCCGCTGACGGTGGCCGATAAAAACCGATGTGTTGACGGCGATGATGCCCGGAGTGCACTGTCCGATGGCAAAGTAGTCAGTGACTTCCTCCTCTGTGACCCAGCCCTTTTTCTCCACCACCTCCCGCTGGAGGATGGGCAGCATGGCGTAGCCACCGCCGAAGGTACATACTCCCACCTTGGCAAAGGTCAGAAACAGGTCCAAATAAAGGTTCAACAGATCAACGTCCTCTCCATAAATTTTTCAGCAAAGTGCGGCCCGCCCGGCCCGACCCCCGCGGTGCCCCGGCCGCGGCGGCCGGCGGATCGGGAGAGCTCTTACTCCAGGCCCTCCAATTCCTCCAGCCACAGCGCCGCCACCGCATCGCTGGGCATCCGCCAGTCGCCCCGGGGGGACAGGGTGACAGAGCCCACCTTGGGGCCGTCTGGCAGGCAGGAACGTTTAAACTGCTGAGTGAAGAACCGGCGGTAGAAGCTGTTCAGCCACTTCAGGATGGTGGCCCGGTCGTAGGTCCGGCCCAAGGCGTGCTCCGCCAGACGGAACACCTTCCTGGGAGGGAAGCCCCAGCGGATGGCGTAGTACAGGAAGAAGTCGTGGAGCTCATAGGGGCCCACCAGGTCCTCCGTCTTTTGACTGATCTTCCCCTCGATGGCGGGTAGCAGCTCTGGGGAGACTGGGGTGTCCAGGATGTCGTCCAGTACGGCGGACAGGCGTGGGTCCTCGCTGCCCTTGTCGTCGGAGACGAAGGCCACCAGATGGCGCACCAGAGTCTTTGGGATGCCTGCGTTGACCCCATACATGGACATGTGATCCCCGTTGTAGGTGGCCCAGCCCAAGGCCAGCTCGGACAGGTCGCCGGTGCCGATGACCAGTCCGCCGTTCTGATTGGCGATGTCCATGAGCACCTGGGTCCGCTCCCGGGCCTGGCCGTTCTCGAAGGTCACCGAGTGGTCCTCCATGGACTGGCCGATGTCCTTGAAGTGGACCTTTACCGCGCTGCCGATGTCGATGCGCTTCAGGGTGGCCCCCAGGCGCTCGGCCAGCTCCACGGCGTTATCCCGGGTACGGTCGGTGGTTCCGAAGCAGGGCATGGTCACCGCGATGATATCGCTGGCCGGGCGGTCCAGCAGCTTCATAGCCACTGCGGTGATCAGAATGGCCAGGGTGGAGTCCAGCCCGCCGGACAGGCCCACCACCGCCGTCCTGGCCCCGGTATGCTCCAAACGCTTTTTCAGGCCCAGGGCCGCAATTTTCAAAATTTCATTGCACCGCTCCGCCCGGTCCTCCGCATCAGCGGGGACGAAGGGGGCGGGAGAGACCGCCCGGGTGAGCCGTGTCTCCTCCAGGGGCAGGGAGAAGGAGGCCCGCCAGAGATCCGCCTGTCTCTGGCCGTTGAAGGTGGTCATCCGGCGGCGTTCATAGGCCAGCCGGTCCACATCGATCTCGCTGATGGTGAGCCCCGTGGCAAAGCGCCGCTCCGCCAGCAGGGCACCGTTCTCGGCAATCATGTTGTGGCCGGTGAACACCAGGTCGGTGGTGGACTCTCCTTCCCCAGCATCGGCGTACACATATCCGCACACCAGGCGCCCTGACTGCCCCACCACCAGATTGCGGCGGTATCCAGACTTGCCCACCAGCTCGTTGGAGGCCGACAGGTTCAGGATCACCGTAGCCCCGCCCCGGGCCAGCCGGGCGGAGGGGGGCTCGGTGGCCCACAGGTCCTCACAGATCTCCACGCCCAGGACCAGGTTGGGCACTGTCTCACAGGCAAAGAGCCCCGCGGCATCCATGTCCACGGTCTCCCCGCACAGGTCCACACTGGTCTCCACACCCGCTCCGGAGGCAAACCACCGCTCTTCATAAAACTCCCCGTAATTGGGCAGATAGGTCTTGGGCACCAGTCCCAGGATCTCGCCGCTCTGGATGACTGCGGCGCAGTTATACAGCTTGTTGTCCCATTTGCACCGCACCGGCAGGCCCAGCACGGTCACCATATCCAAGTTTCGAGTGGCCTCCAGGATGGTCTGAAGCCCCTCCTCCGCCCCACACAGCAGGGTGTCCTGCAAAAACAGGTCCCCACAGGTATAGCCGGTGAGGCACAGCTCCGGCAGGCAGAGGACCTTGACGCCCTGCTTGTCCGCCTCCCGCATCATGGTAAAGATCTGTTCCGCGTTATAGCGGCAGTCCGCCACCCGGATCTTCGGGGTGCCCGCTGCCACTTTGATAAATCCGTCCCGCATAAAAAACCCTCCTTTGTGGTCTTTGCATCAAGGGATATCATACCGTAATTTGGGGGCAAATACAAGGGGAGGGCCCCCGTCCAGGGCCCTCCCCTTAAAAATTTTGTGTTATTCCAGGGGGTAGAGCACCATCCCCCAGGGCGGTGCCGCTGTGAACGCCCGCAGGGAGGGGGAGAACTCCAGCACCGCCGTCAGCTCACCCAGGCTGTTCCCGTACAGGACCGGCGGGCCCTCCAGCGTCAGGGAGGCGGTCCACTCCAGCGCATCCCCCGTTTCGTTCATCCGGATCAGGCTGATCTGCCCCAGGGCTGGTCCCCCTTCCGGCTCCTGGTCAGACTCGGGGCACCACAGGGCTGCTTCCCCCGACTGACCGCCGGGGCCGGTGACCTGATAAATGAGATGATCTTCCCGCCGTTCCAGCCGCTCCGCCCGCACCTGGGAGAGCATCAGCTCCGGGTCCAGGATGATGGGGTACTCCTCCCCGGTAGACAGGTCGAATACCCGGCAGTTGTCCTCCCAGGCGCCGGTCCCGCCGCCGCCCCAGATGTACACCAGCTCCGGGACGCCGTCTCCCGTCAGGTCGGCCAGGGACAAAGAGGCACTCCCCTCTGCGCCGCCCTGGGCCAGCGGAAGGACTGGCATGTCGAAGTCAAAGCTCCGCCTCTGGAACAGGACCTCCGCAGGAAAGGGGTCCCCCTTCCCCGGGCTGAGTCCGACCAGCACCTCCACCCCCTGCTCCTGGTCGGCAAAGCGGTAGCGGACCTCTCCAGCCCACTCCCCCCGGGAAACAGGGAGGGAGCGTCCTCTTTCCCGGTTGTAGGACTCAAACCGCTCTTCCAAGGGCAGCATCTCCCCGGGTCCCGCGTCCGCTCCCGACAGTTCCAACGCGCCTCCGCTGCTCTCTGCCGCGGCAGGCGCACAGCTTACCAGTCCCCCGGTCAGGAGGATCAGGATGGAGGCAGAGGCCAGCAGCAGGCGTCCCCTCCTCTTTGGCGTGGTGTCCATGATGGCCCGAAACCGGAGAAAGATCCCTCCCCGGTCCCCAGTAAAGCCGGTAGTCAGACCGGTCCTCCCCCCTTTTCCGGCGGTCATCTGGTCCAGGATCGCCCGGCCGTAGGCCCGGCGGGCCTCCTGGTCCCGGCCCGCCAGCAGATCATCGTCACAGCACAGCTCCATGTCCCGCCGGGCCGTCCGGACCATGTTCCACACCAGTGGGTTAAACCAATGGATGCACCGGACACAGGTCAGCAGGAGCAGATAGCCTGTATCCCTCCGCTTCAGGTGGGTCAGCTCGTGGGCCAGGGCGGCCTCCCGTCCCCCCTCCTGCAGAGTCTCAGGCAGAAGGATCACCGGGTGGGCAAAGCCCAGCAGCAGGGGGGAGCCTGCCTTGGGGCAGCGGTACAGGGACGCCTTTTTCCGGCAGCCCGTCTCCTGCCTGGCCTGCTCCAGCGCGGCCAGATCCTCCTCCCCCGCCGGGGTGCTCCACCGCAGCAGTCGCCGGCGGCCCAGTCCATAGCCCGCAGCCATCCACAGGAGAAAGAGGACGGTCACCCCCCGATATGCTCCATAGATCACCCCCGTCCAGTGGACGGTGTAAGAGGTCACCCCCTCCACAGTGACGGTGCGGAGGTAGTCGTTGTCCCGGATGCTCACCTCCCTGCCCTGCCGGTCTGTATAGTGGACGTGATGACTGTACCACATTGGTTCTCCGTCCACGTAGGTATTTGTCCCTCCTGCTCCCCCTGCTCCGGCCTCCACGATCCGCTGGTTATCCAAATGATAGGCGTTGTACCGGTCATAGGCGCCATGAGCCACCATCTGGGGGACATCCAGCTGAATGGGAGCGGGAAAGAGGGCCCCCAATACGGGGCCGAGAATGGGATAGGCCATCAGGCTGACAGCCACCACGGCCCAGGCCCAATACCGCCAGTGCGGTGAGACCTTCCGCGTCAGCAGGGGGCCCAGGGTCAGCAGCACCAGGATGGCTGCCCCACCCCCCAGGCTGGCCGCTAGCAGGGCCGTCAGTTGCTCCAGCACCTCATTTTCCCCCTTTCTCCAGGATGCGTTCCAGCTCGGCGATGTCCTCCCGGCTCAGCTCCTTCTCTGGGTACAGGGCAGCCATCAGGCTGGACAGGGAACCGCCGTGGACCCGCTCCAGGAAGGATCGGCTCTCCGCAGCCAGATAGTCCGGCCGGTTCACCAGAGGGGTGTAGCCGTTGGACCGCCCCTCCTTCTCTCCCCGGACAAAGCCCCGCTCCTCCAGCCGGGACAGGAGCTTGAGCAGGGTGGGCGCTTTCCAGTCCCGGTCCAGCCGAGCCGCAAGATCGCTGGTGCGGGCCGGATACTCTGGGACGGCCCACAGGGCCTGCATCACCTCCAGCTCCGCGTCGGGCAGACGTGAGATCTGCTTCATGTCATCTCCCCCTTTATTAGACGTTTGTCTTTTTGAATTTTACAACTGTCTAATTATTTTGTCAAGCCGAAAACTGCAAAAATTCCGGGCCGTCCCCTGGGGGACGGCCCGGAACACAGCAGTTCAGGAGACCTTGATATAATCTTTGGACACATAGCCCTCTGTGGCTCTGCCGCCGCTTCCGATAAAGCTGATCCGGTACCAGCCGTTGCCCATGTCCTCCAGAATGGTAACGGTGTTTCCCTCCAGAATGGTGGCGATGGCCTCATTGCCGCTGCCCGGTCCGGAGCGGACGAACAGGCCGCTGCCTGCGCCGGTCACTGTTCCGGTGGTACCGGAGGAGGACGACCCGGCCCCGCCGCCGGCGCGGCAGAAGACGACACATTCCGCCGTCTTGTCCCCGGCGGTGGCGGTGATAGTCACCTTCACCTGGGAGGAGCCGGTGTTCACGTTGGACACCACGCCCTCCGGGCTGACGGTGGCCGCAGACTCGTCGCTGCTGCTCCAGGTGATCTCTGCGTCGGCGGGGACCACGGCGGCCTGGATGGTGGCGGACTCCCCGGCCTGAAGGGTGAAGTCGCTCTTATCCAGCGTCAGGGAGGTCACATCCACCGTCACCGGGGGCTCGGGCTCAGGCTGGGAGATGTCTCCCTGGGAGCCGCTGGGGGTGCTGGAGGCATCAGGACCGGTCTGGCTGGTGGAGGCGCCGGGGTCTGCCTGGCTCCCGCCGGGATCATCCTCTCCCTTGCTGAACAGGGGAGCCAGGGAGGTGAAGACAATATACATGGCCACGATGATGAGCACCAGGGAGCCCACCAGCGCCGCCACCTGAAGGGGGTTGGCCGGCCGGCCGCTCCGGCCTCCACCGGCCACTCTGCGGCCACCCGCCGTTCTGGGGCGCCCGTTTTTGGCCGGCCGCTCGTCGCAGAACGGGCACCGCTTATATGTGACGGAGTAGTCCTCGCCACAGTTTTCACAGTGGATCACGTCGTTGCGCCGAATGGGCTTCGTCTTCTGCTGCTTGGGATCTTTGGGGCTGCTGGCCATGGCACGCACCTCCGCCTTAATCTTGGATCAGGATGGCCCGGCCTGCGGCCTGGCAGCCGGGTACTTGTCTCTATTTTAGCGTGAATTTACAGGTGCGTCAACGGAAAACCATGAAATAATTGTTTTTCTCCGTTTTTATGTCTACTTCTTTCTTCCCTCACCCTTGACCGCCGGGGCCCGGCCTCTTATAATGAAATCTGTCAGCCCGCTGGGGCCCCGGCCCCGCACCACTAACCCTGAAGAGGTGACCGCTATGAAAGGAACCATGTCCGCAGCTACCGTCCACAAGCAGTACAATGAGGTGGTCTCCGCATTCCGCAGGCTCATCGCGGACCCGGCCCTGCGTGCGCGGTTCGATGGGGAGGCGGACGGCTATTTCCGCCGCTGCGCCCTGGGGGTGTGGCAGGCGGACAACGCCAGCTCCATCACCCCCCGTCATGTGGAGTTCTACAACGCCATCTATACCAACGGCTCCTCCGCCCCCTCCGCCCTGTACTGGGAGGTGGCCACCGGGGTGGCCGGCTTTGACCAGTTTCAGCCCCCCGCCTTTTTTGACCGTCTCCGGGAGTATGACCGCCTCACCCACAGCCGTCTGTCCCGCACCTTCATTGACCAGCTGACACTGCTCCTGCTGCTCTTTGCTGCGGTGGATGACGTGGTCAGCGAGCCGGAGGCCGGCTTTGTCAATGCCTGCTCCGACCTCCTGCTGGCCCTGTGCGGAGGCCTGGAGGGGGACCGGCCCGCCCTGAAAGCGGACGAGTTTGTCACCCGGCCCCGGACCAGCGCTCCACCGGAAGAGGAGCCCGCCCCGGCGGAGGACAAGCCTCTCCCTCCCCCGGACCTGGACCAGGTGCTGGCCGAGCTGGACGCCCTGTGCGGCCTGGAGCGGGTGAAGAAGGATGTCAAGAGTCTCATCAACCTGGTGAAGGTGCAGAAGCTGCGCCAGGAGCAGGGCCTGCCCGTCTCGCCCATGTCTCTCCATCTGGTCTTTCTGGGCAACCCGGGCACCGGCAAGACCACCGTAGCCCGTCTGCTGGCCAGGATCTACCACGCCATCGGCATCCTCTCCAAGGGCCAGCTGGTGGAGGTGGACCGCTCCGGCCTGGTAGCCGGCTTCGTGGGCCAGACCGCCATCAAGACCCAGGAGGCCGTCCAGAAGGCTCTGGGGGGTGTGCTGTTCATCGACGAGGCCTACGCTCTGGTCAACCAGGAGAACGGCAACGACTTCGGCCGTGAGGCCATCGAGGTCCTGCTGAAAAACATGGAGGACCACCGGGATGACCTGATCGTCATTGCGGCGGGCTACTCCGGTCTGATGGAGAAGTTCATCCACTCCAACCCCGGCCTGGAGTCCCGCTTCAACAAATATTTTTATTTCGAGGATTACACCGGTCCCCAGCTCATGGAGATCTTTCAGTCCATGTGCCAAAAAAACGGGTATGTCCTCTCCCCGGAGGCCGCCCAATGGGCGGAGCAGGACTTTCTCTCCCTCTATGAAGGCCGGGACGAGAACTTCGGCAATGCCCGGGACGTACGCAACCTGTTCGAGAAGGCGGTGTCCCGCCAGTCCGACCGGGTGGCCCAGCTGGAGTCCCCCACCCGGGAGCAGCTGATGGAGCTGCGGGTGGAGGACCTGAACGAGACAGAGACGGCGTGATGGGCGCGGCCGCCCCGCTCCGCCGGAACATGAGGTGCCCTGACCATGAAGATCGCGTTTTATACCCTTGGATGCAAAGTGAATCAATATGAGACCCAGGCCCTGGAACAGGTGCTCACCGGCCGGGGCCACACCCTGGTCCCCTTCGACGGGGAGGCCGACGCCTATATTATCAATACCTGCACTGTCACCGCCGTCAGTGACAAGAAATCCCGGCAGATGATCCGCCGGGCCCGCAAGGCCGCCCCCGACGCTGTCATCGCTGTGTGCGGCTGCTATCCCCAGACCCACCCGGACGCCATGGACGGCCTGGGGGTGGATCTGGTGTCCGGCACCGGGGACCGGCTGGGCTTCGCCGGTCTGCTGGAGCGCACCTGGCAGGAGCGCCAGCCCGTCACCGCCCTGGACAACGCCTTCGACCGCCGCTCCTTTGAGATCCTGCCCGCCGGCGGCCTGGAGGGCCGCACTCGGGCCATGCTGAAGATCGAGGACGGCTGCGTCAACTTCTGCTCCTACTGCATCATCCCTTACGCCCGGGGGCGGGTGCGCTCCCTCTCCCCCCAGGACACCCGGCGGGAGCTGGAGCGGCTGCTGGAGGCGGGGTATCGGGAGATCGTCCTCACCGGCATTGAGATCTCCTCCTGGGGACAGGACCTGCCAGGGGAGCAGACCCTTATCGACCTGCTGGAAACCGTCTGCCGGGACCTGCCCGGAGAGGTCCGCATCCGCCTGGGCAGCCTGGAGCCCCGCACCATCACCCCTGACTTCTGCCGCCGGGCGGCCGCCCTGCCCAATCTGTGCCCCCACTTCCATCTGTCCATGCAGTCCGGCTGTGACGCCGTTCTGGCCCGGATGAATCGGAAATATGATTCCGCGCGGTATTATGAGAGCGTCCAATTGCTCCATGGATACTTTGACCGCCCCGCCATTACCACAGACCTGATCGTGGGCTTCCCCGGTGAGACGGAGGAGGAGTTCCAACAGACCCTGACATTCCTCCATAGGTGCGCCTTCGCCGCCATGCATATCTTTCCCTACTCCAAGCGCCCCGACACTCCGGCGGCCAAAATGCCCGGCCAGGTCCTCAACGCCGTGAAGGAAGAGCGGGCCCGCCGGGCCGCTGAGACAGCCGCAGAGATGGAGCACACCTATCTGTCCCAGTGGGTGGGGCAGACCGTTCCGGTGCTTTTCGAGGAGGAGCAGGGCGGTCTCTGGCGGGGCCATACCGCCCACTACTGCGCTGTGGCCGCTCCCAGTCCCCGGGATCTTCACAACTGCCTGGTGCAGGTACAGCTGGAGGGGCTGGAGGGGAACACCCTCAAGGGGGTGGTCCTGTGAGGGGCATCCGCCGCATCCCCTGCGGCAATGTGAACTGCTATCTGGTGCAGGGGGAGGAGGGCGCCGTCCTGGTGGACACCGGCTACACCGGCTACGTGGAGCGCCTGCTGGATACCTGCTTGGGGGCCGGGGTGCGGCTGATCGTGCTGACCCACGGCCACTTGGACCACATTCAGAACACCGCCCTGCTTATGGAGCGGCTGGGCGTTCCCGCCGCTCTCCATCCGGCGGATCTGGGCCTGCTCACCGATCAGCAATCTCAGCCCCTGTCCGCCCAGGGACCGGCGGGCCGGCTCCTGCTGTCTCTCTCCCGTCACAGCTTCCAGACCCAGGCGTTCCTCCCTTTTACACCCACAGTGGAGCTGCGGGAAGGGGACAGCCTGGCCCCCTGGGGTGTGGACGCCCGGGTTCTGGAGCTGCCCGGCCATACGGCGGGCTCCATCGGCTTGGACGTGGAGGGGCACTCCCTCATTGTGGGGGACGCCATGATGAACCTGTTCCGCCCGGGCCCCTCCTGCCTCTGCTCCGACCCCGCCGCCCAGCGGGACAGCATCGCCCGCATCCGCTCTCTCGGTCCCAGATCCCTCTATTTCGGCCATGGCCGTCCAGCTCACCTCCCTGGATAAGGAAACCGCCTTTTCGAGAATATCGCAGTCTGCCGCGCGCGGGCGCGAACTCTGTGAGGCTTTTTCTACAAGCTGAAAAGTCCCGGTGCAGAAAATGCACCGGGACTTTTCCCATCTTACATCCGCCGCTCAAAGTAGCGGTTGGCCGCCATCGTCACAAAAAACAGTGTAAGGATCACGGCACACAGCGTGATGCCCACTGTCTGGAACAGGGCCCTGCGGGTGATGGCGTAGCAGAGCAGCGCGGTCATTGCGCCGCCGAACAGCAGGCCGTTCATCACCTGCAGGGTGATCTGGCAGCTCCGCATGGCTACCAGCCGGTCCCGCTCGTCCGTCCAGCGCAGCAGCTCCTGCTCCGCCCCGCCCTTCAGCGCGCCGTGAAAGTTCACAGCGCCCAGAGCCAGCAGCAGGACGGCGCTGATGAGATATTTGGGCGCAGATCCGCCTGCCGCCCCCACCGCGAGACAGATCACCGCCAGCACCAGGCAGGTGATCCCCAGCATCAGGTGCCGGATGTTTTTGACCTTCAATTCGATCCCTTCCTTTCCCGCTTAACAGATCGGGCCAGAGCGCCCCGCAGGCCCCATACGGCCCTCTTTTCCGTCCGGAGGGGCACTCACTGCTCCGTGACGCCCTTCCGCCCCCCGGGGAGCTTCAGCCGGAGCAGCTTCCGCACCAGCTCGTCCCGCTCCTGGCTCAGCTTGCGGAACAGGTCCGCGCCCCCGATCAAAAAGAACAGCAGGGCCAGCCGCTCCGGCATGGGGAAGCCCAGCAGGGCGAACAGCGGCCAGCTCAGCAGGGCGGTCAGCCCCAGGGCCAACAGCAGCAGCACGCCGCCCCGCAGCAGGAGCCCCACCGTGGACACGGACTGGAAATAGTGCTCCCACGCCTCCCCATCCATACGGCCCACCTTATACTTGAGCCATACGGCCCCCAGCAGAAGGGGGACAAATATCAGGCCGGACAGGCTGGTCAGCAGGCTGATCAGCAGGGCAAAGGCCGCCAGCCGCCCCAGGGACGGCCCTGTCCCCGGGTCCTGGAGCAGATACCAGCATCCCAGCGCCGCGCCGCAGGCCGACGCGGCCAGGCCGCAGATCAGGAAAAACCTCTCCCTATCCTCCCAGAACCGATGAAGGCACTGCGCCCCGCCCCCCACGAAGGTGAGGGACAGGAAGGCGGCCCAGGCCGGGTCCCCCCTCAGGAGACAGGCCGCCGCAAACAGCTGGGAGGCAGCCAGCACCGCATCCCCCGCCCGGCCTTTGGCCGCGGCCCCCACCTCCCGGTCCCGCTCGTCCCGGACCAGATGGAGCGCCCGGACCTGCTTCCACTCCTCTTCACGGGTATGGCTCATATGGAATTCCTCGCTTTCCTTTTCATCCGGATCTTCCGTGATCCGATCCCTATCCTGCCTTCATAATAGAAGCTGCATGCCAGCTCAATGAACAGGGAGAGGGTGTACAGCACGCCGGATACGACCATCATCCCGCCGTACACCAGCTCGCCCTCCGGGTTGGCCAGGGCGCCGATCAGGCTGAGGATCAGCACCGCCATCAGGGTGCCCCGCAGCAGGGAGAGCGTCCGGCTCCTGGCCCGCAGCTCCACCTGGATGTTGCGCTCGTCCAGTGCCTCCACCTTGTCCTGGTAAGACAGGCGTCTGGAGAGGCTGCGGACCAATGCGTCTGCCCCGATGACCAGGGCTATGAGGGCAAGCACCACACTCTTTCCATCTATCTCCCGCTTCCAGATCATGGCCCCAGCCAGGGCCGCTCCAAGGACCAGGAAAAAACATCCGTCCGCAAACTTTTTCTTATTGTAGATCTTCATACTGCCGGTCCTCCAATTCCCTATTTTCTTTCAGGCAGTACAGGTCCTCCACCGTCACGCCGAAGAGCTCCGCGATGCGATAGGCCAGCAGCAGCGAGGGGTTGTACAGCTCCTTTTCCAGGGAAATAATGGTGCGGGAAGAGACGTGGACCCGGTCGGCCAGCTGCTGCTGCGTCATCCCCGCGGCGGTGCGCAGCTCCTTCACCCGGTTCTTCATGTCCCTCTCCCCCTTTCACTTCACTCCAAAACATGAAGTTAGCTTCACGTGAAGTGTACTTCATATTATACACAGGTCCGCCCGTCTGTCAAGCCCCGCCTGAAAGAATATTTTTTCTTGTACAAAAAGGCGGCGGAGAGGACACGCGTCCTCTCCGCCGCAATTTACCTGTTTTCAATATTTTCTTCCGCAGCTGCGGACCTTTTGGCCGAATGGCCGTTGTCCCATCAAAAGGCTCCGGCCTTTCCACCCGGCTCAGAGAGTCTCGTCCCCCAGGGACTGGATAAGGAGGTTGCGCAGAGAAATGGCACTCTGCCGGTTCATAACGATGGAGGCCACGTGAGCCGCATTGGGCGTAGAGACGTTCTCCAGCCCGTTGGAGGTGACGGTGAGGGCATTCTCCATATACTTATAGGAGATATCCAGGGTGACCTCCAGGATCTGGCCCTGGGGGTCAGCGACCTTGCGCAGGCCGAAGGTGTTGGCGTATTCCGGTTTCATGGGATCTTCTCCTTCCGATTCACTGAAATGTGGTGGTATAGGTCAGGACATGGACGCCCCCCGGCTCCAGCCGGCGGATGCCCGCCTTGTCCTCCAGGCCCCGGCCCACAAAGACCGCGTCGGGGAGGGCAGACCAGGGCTCAATACAGAAGTAGCCGGTATCAAAGGGCTTGTCCGCCGTCCACAGTCCCAGATAGGGAAAATCGGGGCACTCCACCACCACCCGCTCCCGGCCGGAGCGGTCCACCAGGGCAGCCCGGCGCTCCCCCTCCAGGTCCAGGACAATGGTGTCCAGCCCGAAGACCCTGGGGCACAGGGGGATGCGCCCTCCCTCCAGGGGAAAGCGGGCCTCTCCGATGGTCAGCATACACCTGCTGTCCATGCCGTAGGGACGGAGCTCCTCCACCCCGGAGATGGTAACGGCGTAGTCCGCCATAGTCTCTCCGGGCTCCAGGGGGGTCCGGAAGCCGTCGTGTCCGCCCAGCTCATAGAGCATGGGAACGGCGGAGCGGTTCTCTACCCGGTGCGCCTTGGTCAGGCGGCTGCCCTCCAGTGTGTAGGTGACGGTGAGGACAAAGGAGAACGGGTACACCCGCCGGGTCTCCTCGCTGTCCTCCAGCTGGAAGGAGAGGGCGGTGGGGCCCTGCTCTGACACCTGGAACTGAGCGTCCCGGGCAAACCCATGGGTGGAGATGGACCAGGCCCGGCCGTCCAGGGTGTACTGGCTGTCCTGGAGCCGGCCGATCAGGGGGAATAGCAGCGGGGCATGCCTGCCCCAGACGGCGGGGTCGGCCTGCCACAGGTACTCAGTGCCCCCAGCGCTCCGGACGGAGCAGAGCTGGGCACCGGCGTCCTGGATGGAGACGGTGAGCAGGTCGTTGGAGAGCGTATATGTCATAACTGGGGCCCTCCCTTCACATGCCGGCCGTTGAGGACAGCCTCTTCCAGTATGTCCCCCCGGTAACGCAGCTTCAGAGAGAAGAAGGGGACATCCTCCTCAATGAGCCTCAGAAAGATCTCGTCCCCCTCCCAGTGGGGGATGGTGCACAGCTGTGTCCAGGGCAGCCACTCCAGGTCGCCCTCCGGGCAGTCGGCCCTCAGGGTTCCGGTAAAGCGGTCGATGGTGAACAGATGCATGTACTCCGTGGGCCAGCGGTCGGAGACAAAAGTGACCAGCCCCCGATAGCGGTATTCCGCTGGGGTGAGTCCGGTCTCCTCATTCACTTCCCGGAACATGCAGTCCTCGGGGCTCTCCCCGTCCTCGAACTTGCCGCCGATGCCGATCCACTTGCCCTGATTCAGATCATTCTCCTTCTTGACCCGGTGGAGCATCAGACACTGACCGCCCTGACGGATGTAGCAGAGGGTGGTGTTGATCATGGCAGGATACCGCCTTTCCATAATAGTGCTGCCCTCAGTATAGCACGGCGGGAAGAAGGGCGCAAGGGAGGCGCCTATCCCGGCAGGGACATGCAGAGGAGAGGGAAGGGATTGCCCTGCTCGTCTGTCTCCGTGCGGCTGCGGACCTGAAAACCCATGTGGAGATAGAAATCGAGGGCTTGAGGGTTCTGCTCATTGACGCACAAAGAGGTGACACCGTACCGCCGGATGCCCCGCTGGAGCAGCTGCCGGCCCAGACCGGTCCCCCGCACGTCTGGGGAGAGGAAGAGCATCTCCAGCCTGGTGCCGTCGATGCCCATAAATCCCACGGGGATGCCCTGATCGGAGAAGGCTACCACCAGCACCGGGACCTGGGCCAGAGCCTGGGGGACGTAGACAGCCAGGGAACGGATGTTCTCTTCGGACAGGAAGTGGTGGGTGGCCCGGACGGAGGACTCCCACACCTGGCACAGGCAGGTGAGCAGCTCCTGAGAGCGGGCATTGATTTCCAAAAGTTTCAAGGCAAAAGGCTCCTTTCGGGAAAAACGGTCCCGGGGGGGGGGGGGGGGGGGGGGGGGGGGGGGGG
>NZ_JANGBZ010000042.1:0-27049 GCF_024462915.1 Clostridium sp. DFI.5.61 | reverse complement strand
AAAAGACACGGCTGGCTGCCGTGCCTTCAACCGTAAATACATTGTAATAGGAGGTAATACGAATGGGTATTACAAATTCTAATAAAGTGATCAATGCGGATAGGATCGACTGTGACGGCTCCCTGAAAGTCACGCTGGCCCTCACTGCCGCTCCTGATATTATTTCCACCCCCACTGACATTGCGCTGGTACTGGACCGCTCCGGCAGTATGACCGGGACCCCGCTGACCAACATGAAGACCGGCGCGAAGACCTTCATCGACATCATCTCCCAGTCCACCGGCGGCCAGTCCTCCGGTGAGATCGGCTCCGGCAGCCACATCGGCATCGTCAGCTTTGCCGACACGGCCCAGCAGAACACCCAGCTGATCACCTCGGTATCCACCTTGAAGAACGCTGTAGACTCCCTTTCAGCTGGCGGGAGCACCAACCATGCCGATGCCTTCTCCAAGGCCATCGCCCTCTTTGACCCCAGCTCCAGCAATGACAAGGTCATCGTCATGTTCACCGACGGAAAGACCACCGCCGGTGCGCCCCCGGCCCCCGTCGCAGCCGCCGCCCGGGCCCAGGGCATCGTCATCTACTGCATCGGCCTGCTGGGCTCTGACGGGGTGGATGTCAATGCTCTCAACGACTGGGCCACCGACCCCGACGCCAGCCACGTAGCGGTCACCCCCGACGCCGCCGAACTGGAGGAGCTCTTCGCGGAGCTGGCGGCCAATATCTCCAAGACTGGTGCCACCAACATCGTCATCAACGAGACCGTGACCGCTGATTTCGTCATCACCAGCATCCTGACGCCCTCCGCCGGCAGCGCCACCATGCTCAATGCCACCTCCCTGCGCTGGACCATCCCCCAGCTGGGCGTCTCCTCCCCGGAGAGTGCTGCGCTGGAGTTCTTCATCCGCCACGTGGGCCAGAATCCCGGCACCAAGCTGGTCAATGAGTCTATCACCTACTCCGACACCGAGGGGAACGTGGTGGACTTTCCTGAGCCCACCGTGTCTGTGGAGTGCGACGTGGTGGTCAATCCTGAGGAGTGCCCCGTGCCGGCGGACCTGACCATCGAAGGCTGCTCGGACTCCGTGGTGGTGGACATGGGCAATGTCTATCTGGAGTCCCTGGGCCGCATCATCCAGATGGATGTGACCATCAAGAATGTATGCCCTGGCAAGCGGGTGGCCCTGGCTGCCATTCTCACTGAGGTGGATGAAAATGGAATGGAGTATCAGCGCGGGAGCAAGGCCATGACCATCCCGGCCCATAACTTCCCCACCTGCCGCGATGTGCTGGTCAAATGCATCAAGTTCGTGCTTCCGGAAGATCTTGATATCTCTGGCGGCTCCACCCAGGTCATGTGCAACCCCCGCAGCTTCAAGGCCCGGTTCATCGCCCACAACATCGACAGCGACTTCCGCTGCTGTGAGTCTGTCCTGACCCTGTAAACTGCCCCTTTCCCCACAAACCACCGCCTTCCGCGGTGGTACATACCTCCCCGGGCCGTTTCTTCTCCTTCTGGCGGGGCGGCTTGCCGCTTTCCTGGTTTTCGGACAAGCGCCCCAAGAAATATGGTCCTTCTGGCCTGTTCCGGCTTTGGGGAGCATGATACTTGTATGGTCCCGGCGGCCCCGCCCGCTCCGTCCTGTAAGCGCAGCAGTGCGGTCAGCGCCTTCCCGGCGCTGGCCGCACTGATTTGGTCCCTGCCAGTCCCCTATTGAAAATACTTCTCCCGGATCTGCTGGATGGGCATCTCCCGCCCGGTCCACAGGCGGAAGGACGCCGCCCCCTGGTGGAGCAGCATATACATCCCGTTGAAGGTCTTCAGTCCCGCCTCTCGGGCCATCCTCAGCAGCTGTGTCTCCCGGGGCTGGTAGATCACGTCCGACACGGTCAGCCCGGCGTGGAGCCAGGAGGCGTCGGGGATCAGGCAGCCCGGCATCCGCTCCATACCCACCGGCGTGGTGTTCACCAGAAGGTCCGCCTGCCCCAGGCAGGTCCGCAGCGCCTCCCGGTCGTCCAGATCGTGGAGGACCACCCGGCACTGGGAGGCCCGCTCCAGCTCGGCCGCCACCCGCTCCGCCCGGGGCCAGAAGGCGTCCCTGGGGTTGAACACATCAATGGCCGCCATTCCGTCCAGAGCGGCCTGGACCAGGACGGCGGTGCCGGCACCGCCGGCACCCAGCTGGACCATCCGCTTCCCCTCCGGCTGAAAGCCCGCCTCCCGGGCGCTCCTCATATAGCCCTCCCCATCGGTGGTGTGGCCCACCAGGCTTCCGCCCTCGTTGACCACGGTGTTGACCGCCCCGCAGATGCGGGCGGCCGGAGAGAGACGCTCGCACAGGGCCGCCGCCGCAGTCTTGTGGGGCATGGTCACGTTGAAGCCACGCACCCCCAGAGCCTTCAGCCCCTCCACCGCCTCGGCCAGGCGGTCCGGCGCCACGTCAAAGGCCAGGTAGGTATAGTCCAGGTCCAGCAGAGCGCAGGCCTCGTTGTGCATCGCGGGGGAGATGCTGTGGGCCACCGGGCTGCCCAGCAGGCAAAGCAGTCCCGTGCGGCCGGTGACTTGACGGCTCATTTATCCCCCTCCCCTCAGCTCCGGGAGGCCAGGGCCCGGTGGAGGATATCCATGGCGGCGTTCAGCTCCTCCACGGGGATCTGCCCGGGGGCGGAGACCTGGCCCACCGCGCCGAAGGTCATAGCCGAGCCGAAGTACTCCCCGCACAGGCGGCTGACCACCCCGGCCCCCATGGACATGGTGATGATGGGCCGGTCGGCGTACTTCCCGCTCATCTCCTGGGTGGCGTCCAGCAGGGCAATGACATCTCCCGGGCACCGGGGCATCACCGCGATCTTCGGAATGTCCGCCCCCAGCTCCTGCATCTTCCGCAGGCGGAAGAGCAGGTCAGCCTTGTCCGGCGTGCCACCGAAGTCGTGGTTGGAGCCCACCACCGCTTTCCCCGCGGCGTGGATGGCCTGAATGTTCCGGCGGACCACCTCGTCCCCGGAGAAGACCTCCACATCCACGGCGTCCGCGTCTCCCGACTGGGCCACCGCGGTGTTCAGCGCCGTATAGGCCTCCATGTCGATCTCCTTCTCGCCCCCCTCCTTCCTGGTGCGGAAGGTGAACAGGATGGGGGTCTCCCCCAGGATCTCCCGCAGCCCCTTCAGTGTGCTCAGCACCTTAGGCAGCTGGAAGACATCCTCATAGAAGTCCACCCGCCACTCCACCACGTCCAGGGCGTGGGCACGGAACTCCCGGGCCTTCTCCAGGATGCCCTGGGCCGTAGCGGCCACGATGGGGACGATCACCTTGGGCTTTCCGCAGCCCACCTCGACATTGCGCAGCATCACTGTTTTCATCAAAACTTTCTCCTTTGCCAAATATCAAAATACGGGGGGCCGCCGCAGGTATCCCTGCGGCAGCCCCAGATCCAATTTTTCAAAAGCCCAGCTGCTTTGAGATGCTCCTGCCGTCCAGGGCATTGGGCGCTGTCCCCAGGTGCACGCTCTCAGCCGCAGCCAGACCTGCCGCCTCTCCCAGGCGCATACAGGTTATCATGACACGGATGCAGGCATGGGCCGCATAATCAGTGGAAATACACCGCCCCGCCAGCAGGAGGTTGGAGATCTCGTTGGTGACCAGACAGTGGTAAGGGATATAGAACACGCCCGTCTTGGGCTTGACGATGGTGCTGGAGACACCGTCGGTGTCATGGATATCCACAGGGTAGGAGCTTCTGACTACAGGGTCTGCAAAGAGCTTCCCCTCTACCACGTCCTCACCCGTGAGGACATATTTCCCCTGGATCCTTCGGGAGTCCCGCAGGCCGGTGAAATCTCCTGTAGAGATGAGGTAGGCCTTCTCAAATCCCGGCACGTTTTCAATAAAGAAGCGGCTGATCCTCCTTACCTGACGCCGGGCCTCCATCTCCGCCCGGCTCCACTGAGCCGCATCCAGAGGATCGATCCGAATTCGGCTCATATTGGAGTAGATCGTTCCGGATGGGAGGGGGCGTGCCAACAGGTTATTGACATAAAGGCACCCTTCTTCGATCCCCTTCTGTGCCAGACGCTCCCGCTCCGGCTGGCTGACCTGCTCATACCGCGCTATGTCCACACCGGCCATTTTGTACATCAAGGTCCCGGGCTGAAGGACTCCTTTTTCGTCCCCTATCTCCCAGCGGCAGCCGGCACTGACCGCCACGCTCCCATGGAAGGAGGCGTCAATGACCACTTTGCCGCTCACAGTTTGGACCCCCTGCTCGTTGTGGATGGTCAGTGCGGTGATGACGCCGTCCTCTACCTGCGCGCCGATGACCCGGGTATGAAGGAGCAGCTCCACGCCCGCCTGGTCCACCAGATCGAAGATCAGATCTTTGAGTATCTCGGACTCATAGGGGATGACTGGGATATCCAGGTCTCTGCGTCCGCATAGATAGATCGTCTCGATGCCGGAGGTCCCGCCCGCAGCGGCGAGGCCGTCCATCACGTCCTTGATGATGCCCTGCTGAGGCCTGTCCGGCTCACCATCGGCAAAACCCATGAACATGCTCACCTGCGCTCCGGTGGCGGTCCCGCCCAAATACGCCTTTTCCTCGATGAGCAGCGTCTTTGCGCCCCCTCTGGCGGCCGTCACAGCGGCTGCAAAACCGGCGGTACCGCCGCCGACCACAATAACATCAAACTGTCGTTCCATAAGCAGCTCTCCTTTCCCTCTGTCACATGATGGCCGCGGCGATCGGGTAGCCCACCACCGCAAAGATCACGGCCGCTGTGACGGACCACAAGAGCCCATATTTGAGCATCGTATCCGTATTCAGCCATCCGGACCCGGCCGCAATGGCGGCGTGGGCCGTGGAGGGCGGAGTCGCGCAGGCCACGCAGGCACAGGCGCCGATCACGCAGGTCAACGCGGCAGGATCGACCCCGGAAATAGCTCCGCCATACACCAGCGGCAGCGAGATGCTGTACATCAGAGTGACGGTGACCGTGTTGGAGGCAAAGTTGGTGATCATGACCGTGGCCAGGGCGATAAACAGCACGAAGATAATGGGGGACATACTGCCGATGATGGGGGAGAGCGCTCCGCTGACCACAGCGGTGATGCCCGCTTCTTCATGGGTCAGGGCGCTGCCCAGCACGCTGGTGGCCGCCACCATGAACACAGCACCCCAGGGCACCCCCTTGGCCACGGCCTCATTGAAGTTCATCAGAGGCTTCCCCTCCACATGGAGGACGCACAGCAGGCACGCTCCGATCATGGCCGGGGTGGGCGTCCCCAGCGAGGAGATGGCGGAGGCCACCTCGGGCAGGACAGGCGCAATGATCCCGGGCAGCAGCCACATGGCCACCACCAGCACGAAGACGAGCAGCGTATATTTCTCCTGGCGGCTCATCGGAGTGGTCTCAGACTTCAGCACAGAGCTGTCCAGACTGCTCAGGCGCTCCGTCCCTGGACGACAGACGAATTTGGTCAGCACCATGGACGCCGCGAAAGTGACCAGGCATGCCGCTACGCCGAAGATGGTATAGGAGACGAAATTCACCGGGACCCCGGCGTCGTTCTCATACAGGGAGAGTGCCATCGTGGTGACCGTGTGGGCGATCGGGGTGGCAGCAGTGGACAGGGAGGCAAAAAACAGGATGCCCAGCACGACGATCTGAGGGAAACGGTCGCCCTTCTCGTACTTCAATTCCTTGAAGATCTGCTCTGCAATGGGCAGGCAGACGATAAAGGCCGGGATGGGAGACATAAAGGAACCGATGACCAGGGGAGCCAGAAACAGCAGCCCCAAAAACAGCCAGGGGTTCTTCTGCGCCCAGGGCCGGGTGACGAACCAGACCGCGCAGCGCTTGAGGAAGCCGGTCTGGCCCAGGGTATAGGTCACCATGGAGCTGAAAAGCACAAAGGAAGTGATCCAGCCCCCCATAGAGCCCGACAGGCCGCTGGAATACGTGTACAGCGGGGACAGGATCAGCGCGATGATGCACAGGATACTGGGCCAGGTGACCGAAACGAACATCCACAGCAGGATCGTGCCGATGAAAATACCGGCCACCTGCATCCCCAGAGGGGTCAGCCCAAAGACGGGGGGCAGAAACTGACATCCAAACATAAGCAGGACGCCGATGATAGTCGCGATCGTTTTTTTCGTACTCATGATCTTCTCACATTCCTCCTGATCTGATTTTCAAGCCGGCTCGTTCTCTGTGTCAAATTATAGAGCAAACCATCTCAGGAGCAATTCTTCTTCCCTCTCTATTTATTCTCAAAAGGAATAAATAGAATCTTTTATTCCTTTTTTGTGCATTTTCCCCTCTCTTTCTCCTGGTATTTTCCACTCTGCCCCCAAAACATTCGGTCCATTCTCATTGTAACGGGGCAGGCGTCATGCTATAATGAAAAGGATCATTCTGAGAGGGGGTGCTCTGTTGGAGCTGGACCAGGTCCGCCACGTGCTGGCGGTGGTAAAATACCGCACATTTCTGGAGGCATCCTTTCAGCTCAACCGCTCTCAGTCCTCCCTGTCCAAAAGCATCCGCCGGCTGGAGGAGGAGCTGGGGATCTCCATCTTTGAGCGCACCACCCGCCGCGTGGAGCTGACCCCGGCAGGCCGTGACTTCGTCGCTTACGCCGAACAGATGATGGTCTGTTATGAAGGGATGCTCCACGCCATGGAACAGCACCGCAGCAACGGCAAGCGCTCCCTCCGGGTGGGCAGCATCTATTTCGGCCTGCACAACCGCCTGGCCCCTCTGGTGGCCAATTTTTCCAAGCTCCACCCCAGCATGGAGATCGAGATCCGGGAATCCACCACCACGCCGCTCCTTCAGGATCTCCATAAAGGGGAGCTGGATGTGGTCTTTGTCTCCAGCATGTACCCGGAAGGAGCTGAGCGGGCCAATTTCTCTCAGTATCCAGAATACCGCTCCCATTCCTGCTTCCGGGAGTCCTATCAGATCGTGGTCAGCCGGGACCACCCCTTTGCAGGCCGGAGCCAGCTCACATATGAGGACCTGGCTGACCAGCCCTTTATCATGACGGACCGGACCATGGACGTCTATCACAGGGCCGTTCAGAAAGCCTTTTACGCCCACAGGGTCCCCCTGCATATCGCCATGTACTGCACCACTGTCCGCTCTGTTCTGCATATGGTCTCCCAGAACATGGGGATCGCCATGCTCTCTCCCCTGGTCATCGAGGAGTCGGACGACCTGTGCATCATCCCCCTGAAGGATGCCCTGCTGCGGGACACTCAGATGGTGATCCTCAACCAGAAAGAGATCCCGCCCCACGTGAGATCCTTTTATCATTATGTCAAGACTCAAAATCTGGCGTAGCCTTTTTTCGATATCCTGAAAGGCCCCGCGGGGTCTGCCGTTGAGCGGACCTCACGGGGCTTTTCATTCCGGCATCCACCGTGGGGCGGACGCCTCACGCCGCTCTGAGATCTTGCGTGCCAGGCGGCCGCTTACAGCACCGCGGCGGCGATGGGGTAGCCCACAAAGGCCAGGATCACGATGCTCAGCAGGGCCATCAGGCCGCCGTACTTGAACATGTCCTTCACGTCCACCCAGCCGGTGCCGGCCACCACGGCCATGGGCATGGTGCTGGGGGGAGTGGCGAAGGCGTAGGAGGCCGCGGCTCCGATGACGGAGGCCAGGGCTACCATATTGATGTTGCCCATAGCCAGGGCGATGGGGGCGGAGATGGTATAGAACACGGTGGCGCACACGGTGTTGGAGGAGAAGTTGGTTGCGATGATGCACAGGGTGGCGATGACCAGGATGAAGATGGTCTGGTTCATCCCGGAGACCAGGGGGGTGACGTTGCTGATAAGGAAGTCGGAGATGCCCACCTTCTCCAGCGTCAGGGCGCCGCTGATGACCAGGACGGCGGCATTGAAGATCAGGGCGCTCCAGGGCACGCCGCGGGCGGCCGCGTCCTTATAATCCATAATGGGCTTGCCGTCCACCTTGGTCAGGCAGAGGATCACGATGGCCACCATCACAGGCACCGCATTGCCCAGCGCAGAGATATACCCGCCGACGGTGGGGGCGATGTCCTTCAGGAAGCCCTGGAGGAGCCAGATCACGATGACCACCACAAACAGGACCGCGGAGATCTTCTCCTGCACGCTCATGGGCTGGAGGTCAGAGCGCAGCCTGGTGGCATCATAGTGGCGCAGCTTGTTCAGGTCCGGGCGGTAGAGCAGGCGGTACACCAGGATCAGGGCCGCAAAGATCAGCAGGCCGGTGACAATGCCGAAAGCGCTGTATGCCATGATGTTCACGGACAGGCCGGTCTGGGACTCCAGCAGCTGGATGGGGATCAGGATGATGGCGTGGCCCAGGGGGGTGTTGGCGGAGCCGATCCCCACCGCGATGCCCAGGCCCAGCACCAGCATCTGGGGGAAGCGGTCCCCCTTCTCATACTTCAGCTCCTTGAAGACCTGCTCCGCGATGGGCAGGAAGACCAGCAGGGCCGCGGTCTGAGACATGAAGGAGGCCATGAACATGGCCCCGAAGAGGAACATGGTCACGAACATCCAGGGGCTGCGCTGGGCCAGCTTGTTGGTAAAAAACCAGATGGCCAGCCGGCGGGTGAGGCCCACCTGGGACAGCACGTGGCTGAGCATGAAGAACACCAGCAGGAAGGCGATGGTAGAGTTGCCGAAGCCGCTTTTAAAGATATCCCCCGGCGACATGATCTGGAAGATGGCCAGGATCGCCATGCACAGCAGGCTGGGCCAGTCGGTGCCGATGAAGTTCCACATGAGCATGATGCCGATGAAGATACCGATGACCTGCATGCTGGTCTGGTTCAGGCCCGCGGGAGCGGGGATGAACTGGAACAGCAGGATGAACGCAAAGGAGATCAGCAGCATCACGAGTTTTGAGGTCTTGCCTTTCACTTTTGGATCTCTCCCTTCTCTTTCTTACACACCATATTTCTGATCCAGACAGCTCCGCAGGCTGGCGGAGGAGATCTGGTCCAGAGTCTTGTTTTCCCGCAGGGCCAATGCCGCCGCATAGCCCGCCGACTCTCCCACGTTCATCATGATGGGCATGACCCGGACCGCCCCAAAGGCCTTCGGGTCCGCGGACAGGCACTTTCCGGCCGCCAGGGTCCGCTTCATCCCCAGGGGGAGCAGGCTGCGGTAGGGGATATGATAGACCCCGGGGAGCATCTTCCACACCACGGTGTTGGTCACGGGGTCGTGGAGGTCCATGGGATAGCATCCGCAGGCCACCCGGTCCTCAAAGCAGGTCATCCGCTCCAGATCCTCGATGGTCAGCCGGTAGGCCCCCCGGATGCGCCGGGCGTCCCGCACACCGGCCAGAGGGGCAATGCCGGAGAGGTAGGCCCCCTTCAGGCCGGGCACCTCCCGCTGGACGAAGCGGAAGATGGGCTCGATCTGGGACCTCAGCTCCACCATCCCCCGGGTGGCGTCGGCCAGATCCTCGTGGTCAAACTTGGCCCGGGTGACATTCAGGCTCACGTCCCGGGTGCCGGGGATGGGGGTAAAGGCCAGAATGCCTCCCTTCAGCACACCGCTCTCCCGGCCCTGCCGGATGGTCTCCCCCAGGCGTGGGCTGTGGATAAAGGCGTCCAGCTGGTCCAGGTCCACGTTGGAGATGCGGAACATCAGGGTGGCGATCATCCGCTCCCTCTCGTCCGCCGCCTCCGTCTCCCCGCCCAGCGCCTGGACCAGGGAGGCGTTTCCGGTGGCGTCGATCAGGTATTTTCCGGAGAGGGCGATCTCCTGATACGGCCCCCGGGCCGTGATCTGACACTCCTCCTCTCCCTCTCTGGCCGCGGTCAGCTCCGTCTCATAGAGCAGGGTGATCCCCGCCTCCACGGCCAGCTGCTCCAGCAGAAGCTTGAGCCGCTCCGGGTCATAGCGGAGGCGGTCGATCTTCACCTCTTTGTTGGAGGACATTGGGACTGCGAAGTGGTAGGCCGCATGTCCGCCCCAGATCAGGCGGTCAAAGACCTCCCGCTCGATCCCCCGGTAGAGGGGCGCCCCCTGAAAGCCTGCCGCGTTCATCTCGGTCAGACCGGAGCTGGCGGCCAGGCCGCCCAGGCAGGTCCCCCGCTCCACCACGGCCACCTTCAGCCCCTCCCGGGCCGCGGCGATGGCGCTGAAGGCCCCGGCTGTGCCGCCTCCCACCACGATCAGATCAAACTGTGTCTCTTGCTGCATGTACTCCCTTCTTTCTTCTGTTGTTTGGCGTCATTTTAACCAAAATCCGGAACAAAAAGCAATCTCACTTTGGAAAGTCATATTTCCGAAACGGAATCGGATTCTATTTTCAAGGCATATTCCATTCCAAAACAGCATATCATTCTGTTTTGGAATTTTTATTTTCCAATTTGGTATCATACTGCCTGGGATTTTGGGAAACTCTCGTTGTCTTTCTCCGCCCCCCATGGTATCATAGGGCATATCACGGCAATCTGCACAAGGGATGGATGTCAGATGGACCTGTTTCAGTTGAAATGCTTTGTCAATGTGGTGGATCAGCGGAGCTTTACAAAGGCCGCCTTTGAGGTCTCCAGCTCCCAGTCCGCCCTGTCCAAGCAGATCAGCAAGCTGGAGGATGAGCTGAACGTCCGTCTGTTTGACCGCAGCCGCCGGGTGGTGACGCTGACGCCCGCAGGCCGGGAGTTCGAGCCCCACGCCCGAAAGCTGCTGGCCGACTATGACGAGATGATGGCCTCCATCAAGCGGTTCTCCAACAGCGGGCATCTGCACATCGGCAGTGTGGACCACATGGGCCGGGTGGGGCTGACTACCCCCATCTCCACCTTTTTGAAGCAGTATCCCGACGGCGGCGTCACCATCGACATCGAGCGGGGGACCTCCCTGGGGGTGATGGACCAGCTGGTGGCGGGAAAGCTGGATATGGCCTTCATCGCCCACATCATCTCCCCCTTTTCCAAGGCGTCCAACATCGACGCCTATCAGCTGGACCACTACCGCCTCTATACCCTGGTGGTGGACAACTACCACGCCATCGTCAGCCGCCGCCATCGGTTCGCCGGGCTGGATGTGGTCACCTGGCAGGATCTGGCGGAGGAAAAGCTGGTCATTCTGGACAAGAGCTACGGTCTCAATGCCATCATCCGGGAATCCTTCCGCCAGTGCGGCCTGCGGCCCAACATCGCCTTCGAGTGCGACCAGGTGGACGCCATCCTGGGGATGGTGGAGGGAAATTTCGGGATCTCCATCCTCTCCAAGCGCATTGCCGCCACCCAGTATGACGTGGAGGCCATCCCCATCGACCCGCCCATCTCCCGCAACACCGTGCTGGTGGTCCCCAAGGAGGTGGAGGCCCGCCAGCGGCTGGCCGGCGGCTTTGTCCGCCACATCGTGGATTATTACAGGGACAACACCCCCGGCCCCTGCGGGGAGCCGTAGCCTCCGCCCTCCGCGCCCGGGCGGTTCCCGGCATTCTCCCCCCTCGCGCACTGTCCGTCAGACGGAGCGCGAGGGGGGAGCTTTCTGTCCGGCCCTGCCTCTCGACAGGGCCTCCTCCCCGTGGTACAATGGACAAAACCACAAAGGAGACTGTCCCGGGACATGGAGACAAACATTTTGATCGTAGACGACGAGGCCGCCATCGCCGACCTGGTGGAGGTCTATCTGAAAAATGAGGGCTACACCGTCCACAAGTTCGGCCGCGCGGGGGACGCCCTGGCCTGTGTGGCCTCCACGCCGCTTGACCTGGCCATCCTGGATGTGATGCTCCCGGATATGGACGGCTTCACCCTGTGCCAGAAGATCCGGGAGGAGCACCTGTTCCCCATCCTGATGCTCACTGCCAGGGTGGAGGACATGGACAAGATCATGGGGCTGACCCTGGGGGCGGACGACTACCTCACCAAGCCCTTCAATCCTCTGGAGCTGGTGGCCCGGGTCAAGACCCAGCTCCGGCGGTACACCCGGTACAACCAGGGCGGCCAGCCGGGGGGAGAGGCGCAGGAGCACGACTTCCGGGGGCTCCAGATCTCCCGGGCCACCCACAAGTGCGTGCTGTTCGGCGAGGAGCTCCCCCTGACCCCCCTGGAATTTTCCATCCTATGGTACCTGTGCCAGCACCGGGGGCAGGTGGTGTCCAGCGAGGAGCTGTTCGAGTCGGTGTGGGGAGAGAAGTATATGGACAGCAACAACACCGTCATGTCCCACATCGCCCGCCTGCGGGAGAAGATGCACGAACCCAGCCGAAAGCCGAAATTCATCAAGACTGTGTGGGGGGTGGGCTACACCATTGAGTAAGGAACGCAAGCCCCGTCTGGCGCAGCGGCTCCAGACAGACCGTGGGCTCTACCGCGCCCTCCAGCGCTGGGGGTATTATCTGCTGGCCCTGATGGCCTGGGTGACCGTGGTGCTGGCGGTCTCCGCCCTGGGGGTCCTGGTGTGCAGCCGCCTTACCTGGTATGAGACCGACCCTCTCTACCACCTGCTCCTGTGGGTCCGGGACTACTACTTCTTTTTCTGCATAGCGGTGGTCCTGCTGGGCTGGGTGGTCATCAGCTGGCACTTCATCTCCCGTCCAGTTCGCCAGCTGGATGCGCTGATCGGCGCCTCCGCCCAGCTCACCCGTCCCACGGAGGAGCCCATCCGCCTGCCCGCCTCCATGAAGAGCGTGGAGGACCAGCTGAACCTGGCCCGGGAGGAGGCCCTGCGTGCCCAGCGGGCCGCCCGGGAGGCGGAGCAGCGGAAAAACGACCTGGTGGTCTATCTGGCCCACGACCTGAAGACCCCCCTCACCAGCGTCATCGGCTATCTGACACTGCTCCGTGACGAGCCCCAGCTCTCCCCGGAGCTGCGCGCCCGCTACACCGGCATCGCCCTGGACAAGGCGGAGCGTCTGGAGGAGCTCATCAATGAATTCTTTGAGATCACCCGCTTCAACCTCAGCCATCTGGAGCTGGAGAAGCAGCCCGTGGACCTGTGCCGGATGCTCCAGCAGGTGGTCAGCGAGTTCGCCCCCATGCTGGGGGAGCGGGACCTGACCTGCGCCCTGGAGCTTCCCCCCAGCCTGGAATATGACTGCGACCCGGACAAGCTGGCCCGGGTGTTTGACAACCTGCTCCGCAACGCCTGCCATTACAGCACTCCCGGCAGCGTGGTCCGCATCTCCGGCGGGGAGGAGGGGGATTCCATTGTCCTCAGGTTCCTCAACTCCGGGCGGACCATCCCCCCGGAGAAGCTGGCGCGCATCTTTGACCAGTTCTTCCGCCTGGACAGCTCCCGCGCCACCCGGACGGGGGGCGCGGGCCTTGGCTTGGCCATAGCCAAGGAGATCCTGACTCTCCACGGCGGGACCATCACCGCCTGGAGCCGGGAGGATCAGGTCTGCTTCCAGGTGACGCTGCCCCGGGGCGGACGGCGTGAGGAGGGTCCAGCCCGTGAGCCATGACGCCGCCCCCCTGTTCGCAGGCTGGGAGAAGGGGATGATCCTCTCCTGTCTCCAGGGGCACATGGGCCAGGTGCGCACCAGGGGCGGGCATCCGCCGGAGAGCGCCCTGTGCGCCATCGGAGATTTCTGCTTTTTCGCCGGCCGGCCGGACCCGGCCCTGGTGCGGCAGGCCGACCGGCCCCTGCTGGTCCCCCGGACCGGGGACTGGGCCCCCGTGATCCGGACGGTGTGGGGCCGCCGTGCCGTCCCCTTCCTCCGCTATGCCCTCTGTGGGGCCCCGGAGGACTTTGACCGGGACCGGCTGGCCGCCTTCGCCGCCGCCCTGCCCCCAGGCTTCTCCCTCTCCCCCATTCTGGCCGGGCACTATCCCCTGCTGACGGCCCAGGACTGGTCCCGGGACCTGTGCGGCAATTTCCGGGACGGTCCCGACTTCGCCCGGCGTGGGCTGGGGGTCATCGCTCTTCGGGACGGGGTCCCCGCGGCCGGCGCCTCCTCCTACGCCGTCTGGGACGGCGGCATCGAGATCCAGATCGACACCCGGCCGGACCTGCGCCGCCGGGGGCTGGCCCTGTCCTGCGGCGCCCGGCTGATCCTGACCTGCCTGGACCAGGGGCTCCTCCCCTCCTGGGACGCCCACGACCGGCGCTCCGCCGCCCTGGCGGAGAAGCTGGGCTACCGCCTGGACCGCCCCTACCCCGCCTATCTTCTGGACCAGACCGGTCCGTAAGAAAATCGCAAGATTTTCTTACGGATCTTATCAGACTTTCGCAGGAAAGACTCCAAGCAAGGTGCGCCCCCCTCTGATACCATAGGGTCATCGGAGGGGGACGCGCTTTTTTCTGGTCTGTCCCCTCCCCCACACAGAAGGAGTTGACAGAACATGAAACAGATCCTGGTGCTGTTCGGCGGGTGTTCCCCCGAGTACAGCGTCTCTCTGGCCTCCGCCTATGGGGTGCTCACCCATATGGACCGGAGCCTGTATCAGCCCATCCCTGTGGGCATCACCCGGGAGGGGGCCTGGCGCTGGTACGGCGGGGCGCTGGAGGCCATCCCTGAGGACCGCTGGCAGCAGGAGCCCGCCTGCCTCCCCTGCACCCTGCGGCTGGACCGGGGCGGGGCCGCCCTGCTCCTGCTGGACGGCTCCGGCCGGACCCTTGCCTTTGAAGGGGCCTTCCCCCTGATCCACGGCAGCAACGGAGAGGACGGCACCCTTCAGGGGCTCTTTGAGCTGGCCGGGGTCCCCCTCATCGGCTGCGGCACCCTGTCCAGCGCCCTGTGCATGGACAAGGACCGCTCCCACAAGCTGGCCGCCCTGGCCGGGGTCCCCAGCCCCAGAGGGATCGTGCTGGAGCCCGGCTTCTCTCCCGCGGAACTGCGCCGGGGGGCGGAGGCGGTGGGCTTCCCCCTCTTTGTCAAGCCGGTCCGGGCGGGCTCCTCCTTCGGCGTGAGCCGGGTGGAGGGGCCGGAGCAGCTGGATGGGGCGGTGAGGGCCGCGCTGGCCTATGACCGCCGTGTCCTGCTGGAGGAGGCGGTCTCCGGCTTTGAGGTGGGCTGCGCCGTACTGGGCAGCGAAGAACTGACAGTGGGCCTGGTGGACGAGATCCAGCTGTCCGGCGGTTTTTTCGACTTTGAGGAGAAGTACACCCTCAAGACCTCCGCCATCCACTGCCCTGCCCGCATCCCTCCGGAGGCGGCCGCCCAGGTGCAGGAGGCCGCCCGGACCATCTTCCGCGCCCTGGACTGCCGGGGCTTTGCCCGGGTGGACCTGTTCCTCACCCCGGAGGGGGCGCTGCTGTTCAACGAGGTCAACACCATCCCCGGCTTCACCCCCCACAGCCGCTATCCCACTATGATGCAGGGCGCCGGCCTGGACTTCACCTCCCTGGTCAGCCGCATGATCCGGCTGGGGGTGGGAGCATGAGGCCCCTGCGGCTCCGCCGGGAGCAGACCTGCCAGGGCCCGCTGGTCCTGATCGATCGGGCACACCCCCTCCAGGAGGGCGCGCCGCCGGAGCTGGTCCCCGTGGACCGGCTCCACCCCCAGGTGCTCCTGGAGCGGCGTGCGGCCCGGCTGCTGGCCGCCTGCATCCGCTCCGTGGGGGGCGGGCGGACCATCGTCCCCGTCTCCGGCTGGCGGAGCCGGGCGGAGCAGCAGGCCATCTGGGACGACACCCGGGCCCGGGAAGGGGATGCCTTTACCCGGCAGTACGTGGCCCTTCCGGGGTGCAGCGAGCACCAGACCGGCCTGGCCATCGACCTGGGGGAGGACGTCCCCGATCTTGACTTCATCCGCCCCAGCTTCCCCGACTCCGGGGCCTGCGGCGCTTTCCGACGGGCAGCGGCCCGGTACGGCTTCCTCCAGCGGTACTGCCGGGAGAAGGAGGCCCTCACCGGCATCGCCGCTGAGCCCTGGCACTTCCGCTATGTGGGGGCGCCCCACGCCCAGCTGATGGAGGAGCACGGGCTCTGTCTGGAGGAGTACGTCCCCTTCCTGGAGGTGTCCCCTCGGCTCTGCCGGCTGGGCAACGGCAGGACCGCCCGGGTGTCCCGACTCCCCTGCCCCAGCGCCGTCCTGGAACTGGAGCCGCCGGCGGGGTGCTGGCAGCTCTCCGGAGACAACTGCGGCGGGTTCATCCTCACCGTCTGGGAGGGAGAGCCATGAGCGCCCGCCGGGATGTCCCTGTGCTGGACCGCTTCCGCCTGCTGGCGGCGTTCCTGGCGGTGTGCAACCACACCGCCCCTCTGGCCGGACTGGCCCCGGAGGCCGACTTCTGGCTCACCCGGGTGCTGGCCCGGATCGCGGTCCCTTTTTTCCTCATGGTCAGCGGGTACTTTCTCTCCCGGGACGGCTGGAGGGGCACGGGCAGATTTTTGAAGCGGACGCTGACCCTCTACGCCGCCGCAGTTCTGCTCTATCTGCCCCTGAACTGGTACAACGGGGGCTTCTCCCCCCTGGAGTGGCTCAAAAAGCTGCTCATAGACGGCACCCTGTACCACCTGTGGTATTTCCCGGCGGTCCTGCTGGGGGTGGTGATCGCCCGCGGCCTGGCCCGGCTGGGGCTGCCCGCCGCCCTGGCGGCTGCCCTGCTCCTCTACCTGATCGGCCTGGGCGGGGACAGCTACTACGGCCTGACCGCCCAGCTGCCCGCCCTGGACGCCCTCTATGGCGGGCTGTTCCGCCTGTGCTCCTATACCCGGAACGGGCTGTTCCTGGCCCCCCTTTTCCTGCTTCTGGGGGCGGCGGGAGTCCGGCTGGGCCGGGGGATCTCCGCCCTGGGCACCCTTCTCTCCCTGGCCGGTATGTCCCTGGAGGCGTTCTGGCTCCGCGCCCAGGGCTGGCCCCGCCACGACAGCATGTATCTTTTCCTCCCCCTGACCATGCTCTTCCTGTTCTCCCTGCTGCTAAATGGCGGCCGGGGGCAGGACCGCACCGCCCGCAGGCTGTCCCTGCTGATCTACCTCCTCCACCCCTGGAGCATCGTGCTGGTGCGGGGCGCTGCAAAGCTGACAGGGCTGGAGGCCCTGCTCATCCAGAACAGCCTGGCCCACTTCTGCGCCGTGGCGGCGCTCACCCTGTGCGCCGCCCTGGTGCTGGACGCCCTGCGCCCCCTCCGCCCCGCCCCCTGCGGCCGTGCCTGGAAGGAGCTGGACCTGGGCGCCCTGCGGCACAACGCCCGCACCCTCCGCTCCGCCCTGTCCCCCGGCTGCACGCTGATGGCGGTGGTCAAAGCGGACGGCTACGGCCACGGGGCGGTGCCGGTGGCCCGCTGCCTGCGGCGGGACGGGGTGCGGGCCTTCGGGGTGGCCTGTCTGGCTGAGGGCATCGCCCTTCGGAAGGCCGGGGTGCTGGGCACCATCCTCATTCTGGGCTACACCCCGCCCCGTGAGGTCCCCCTCCTCCGCCGCTGGCATCTCACCCAGACGGTGGCCGACGAGGCTCACGGCCGGGCGCTTGCCGCCCAGGGAGGACTCGTCCGGGTCCACCTGGCCCTGGATACCGGCATGCACCGGCTGGGGCTGCCCGCCGGGGACCGCTCCGCCATCGCCCGGATGTACCGCCTGAAAAACCTGCGCATCGACGGGGTGTTCTCCCATCTGTGCGTCTCCGACAGCCTGAAAAAAGAGGACATGGACGCGACTCTGGAACAGCTCACCCTGTTCTATGACACGCTGGACTGGATGCGCACCCAAAACCTCTCTCCGGGCCGCGTCCACATCCAGGCCAGCTACGGGGTCCTCAATCTGCCGCCCCAGCCATGCGCCTGGGCCCGGGCCGGCATCGCCCTGTACGGTGTGTACAGCTCCCTCTCCCCGGTCCAGCGCCGCCTGGACCTGAAGCCCGTCCTCTCCCTCCGGGCCCGGGTGGCCTCGTTGCGCACCCTGCGCCCCGGGGAGCGGGCCGGGTATGGGCTGGCCTTCCAGGCCCGCCAGGAGGCCCGGCTTGCAGTGGTCACCATCGGCTACGCCGACGGCCTGCCCCGCCAGCTGCCCCAGCAGGGCGGGCGTGTGCTGATCCGCGGCGCTTTCTGTCCCATGGCGGGACGGATGTGCATGGACCAGCTGCTGGTGGATGTCACCGCCCTGCCCGATGTCCAGGCCGGGGATGTGGTCACCCTCATCGGCCGGGACGGAGCGCAGGAGCTCCGGGCCGAGGAGCTGGCCGCCCGGTGCGGCACCATCACCAATGAGCTTCTCTCCCGGCTGGGCAGGCGGCTGGAGCTGCAAAAGGTCCCTCGTTCTTCCCAGAGTAGTGGGCGGAGCGCAGAGACGCGGGGATGACCGACCCCGACCGGAAGCAAGACAGGATAAGATGAGAAGGGCATGGGTCCTGTCCCCCTGCCCTTCTGTAGTTCTGATCCCCTGTGAGGACCCCGTCTGTCATATGGCGGAGCCGTACTCCCGACGCATCAAGGCCAGCGCCATTCAGGCGCTGGCCTTGTCTTATCTTCCAACCTGTGTGGGACCGCCGCATCCGGCCACTTCCCGCAGCCGCTCCAGGATGGCCTCGTCTGCGGGGCAGAATCTATACTGCGGGATCTCTGCCGCCCGGATCCACCGGATGTCCTGATGCTCCAGCTTTCGGGGCGTTCCCTCCGCGATGGAGGCATGAAACAGGGTCAAGTGGACGGTAAGGTCGGGATAGGCGTGGATGACCTCCATGAAGGGCTCCCCCACCGCCACCCGGATGTCCAGCTCCTCCCGGCACTCCCGGACCAGGGCCTCCTCCCGGGTCTCCCCCGGCTCCACCTTTCCGCCCACGAACTCCCAAAGCAGCCCCCGGGCCTTGTGGGCCGGGCGCTGGCAGATGAGGAAGGTCTCCCCCTCCCAGATCAGGGCCGCCACTACTTCTGTCATCGCTGTGCGCTCCTCTCTGTCTCCTCCGCAGCCCGCTCACAGCTGCCGCTGGATCCAGGCCATCAGCAGATTCACGATCTTCTCCTGCTGCCGCCGGTTCAGCTGGATGCCCGGCGGGATCTTATACCACTTGTACAGGCACTTGCGGCAGCAGCAGGCACAGGCGTGCTGGGCGAGGAACACCGGGTGTCCCCGCATGGGGGTCTGCCGCCCGTCGTTGGGCAGCTCCGCCGGAGCCAGCCGGGTCTCAATGAACCCCCGGGCGTGCTCCCGAATGGTGTCCAGCCCCTTCTCCCCTATATAGGCCCGCTCCCGCTCTGAGAGCCGGAATTTCGCCCGGAAGGGGGACGCCTGAAGCTTCTCCAGCGCCTCGTCGATGGTCTGCACCCCTCAGTCCTCCTCTCTGTGTCCTCCCCCGGCTCATCGGACTTCCTTGCTTTCCCTTTGGAGGGAGAGGACAGCTCCCAGCAGGACGCCGGCCAGGGCAGGCAGGACCCATCCCAGGCCCACCTCCGCCAGGGGGACGGCGGAAAGCACCCCGTCCAGGACTGGAACAGCTGCCCCCAGTCCCTGTACCGTGTACAGGATGCTGGCCGCTCCAGTAAACAGGATGCCCGCCGGATAGATGGCCCGCAGCCGCTGCAGCCGCTCCGGCAGAAAGGAGAGCAGGATCAGCACAATGGCCGGCGGATACAGAATATTCAGCACCGGGACGGAGAACTCCAGGATCTGGTCCAGTCCTGCGTTGGCGATCACCATGCTGAGCAGGGCGAAAAAAGCCGCCCAGGCAGACGCGGGGAACCTGGGGAGCAGGGTGTGGAAGTAGGTGCTGCACGAGCTGAGCAGGCCCACGCAGGTGTTGAAGCAGGCGATGACAAAGACAGCTGCCAGGATCGCTCTGCCCCAGGGGCCGAAGATGGCTCCCACCAGATTGGTCATGGTAGCAGCCCCGTTGGTGGTCCCGGGAAAGGCACCGCCGGACAGCGCCCCGATATGGGCCAGCATGGAGTAGACTGACAGGAACAGCACCGCCGCCACTCCGCCTGCCCGGACGGTGCTGCGGAGAACGGCCTTCTCCTCCGTCACCCCCAGCGCCCGGATATTCATTACGATCACGATGCCGAAGTTCAGGGCCGCAATGGTGTCCATCGTCTGATAGCCGGTGAGGAAGCCCTCCACCGGAGCCGCGCTGTCATAGGGGGGCAGCGCGGGACCATAGCCCCCCACAGGGTGGATCAGGCATCCCAGGAACATCACAGCCACCAGCGCCAGCAGCAGCGGGCACAGCAGCCTCCCCAGGCGGCTGGTCAGCTTTTCCGGCCGGAGGGCCACCAAAAAGGCCGCTCCGAAAAACAGGGCGGAGTAGCCCAGCCGGAACCAGATCAGCGGCGTTCCCTCCGGCAGGAAGGGAGGCACGGCCATCTCAAAGGAGGTGCTGGCCGTCCTGGGGATAGCAAGGCAGGGGCCTATGGAGAGGTAGATCAAAATGGTAAACACCGTGGCAAAGACGGGATGGACCCTGCCCGCCAGCCGTGTCAGGCTTCCCGACCGCACCACTGCGATCACACCCAGAATGGGAAGTCCCACAGCACTCACCGCCAGTCCTGCCATGGCCGGCCAGGTGTCCACGCCGGCCTGTGCCCCCAGCTGAGGAGGAAAGATCAGATTGCCCGCCCCAAAAAACATGGAAAACAGCGTAAACCCCACCAAAAGCTGGTCTCTGCGTCTGAGTGTCTGCATCTCAACTACATCCTTTCTCTTGTATCCTTCCTGCACCTCTGTTTAGTCCAAGTCATCCTGCGGCAGGCCGTAAAAGTCCAGGATAAACTCCCAAAAATCCAACGCCGCCTCTGTCATGAGGCTTTTTTTATGACGCATGATATGGATGGTTCGTTTTGCCATCTCGTCTTCCAGCACCGAATACTGGAGGCCGGGCGCAATGGAAAGGGCGTCCTGCAGGCAGGACTCTGGGAGCACCGCCACAGCGAGATCAGATTGGACCAGCTTGACTTTGACCAGGAACTCATCTGTCTTGCAGTACATTTTTGGAAAATATCCTGCGTTCATACACAAGGAAAAGGTGATGTCGCTGAACAAAACATCCTTCCGGTCATCCTGGGCCATGGTGACAAAATACTCGTCTTTGAGCAGGGAGAGATCCGCCGGACCGGCTCCCAGCGCGTTGGCCAATCTGTTCCCGTAGATCAGCACATAACGCTCCTGAAAGAGGGGACGAGAGACCCAAAAAGTCTTGTTCTGGTCGTGGAGCGTATCTCCCGCAGAAGAGGACAGAAGAAAGTCCAGTTGATCCGAATCCACCATTTTTGTGGCCTCAAACGCGATGATCTGGAACGTGATCAGGGGATTGATCTGGGTGTACTGGGCGACACAGTCCGCGATAATGGGGGCATAGGAAGTATAAGCGATCTGAATGCCCCCCTTGGTGTCATAGATCCCCCGTTTAGCAGAATTGACCCCCGCATTGAGCAGCTCCACCGCCTGCTTTGCATATTGGGCAAACTGCTCCCCGGTCTTATTCAGCACAATGCGGTTGCCGATCCGGTCAAACAGCTTGACGCCGATCTCCCGCTCCAGAGAGGTGATGTGCTTGCTCAGAGACGGCTGGGAGATATGGAGCAGATCCGCCGTGGCGGAGACATGCTCGTATTTGGCCAGATGCAGAAAATACTCGATGTTCCGAATGTCCACTCCGCACCCTCCATTATTCCGTTTTTAATATAGTACTATATTTTAGACTAAATTGACAAGTTGGTCAACCACTTTTATTATAAGAACTGACAATGAGATGTGGCCAAATCTCAAAATAAAGGAGGTCGTCCTTTGGAACATTTTAACCGTTTCGGCAATATGTCGCCTACACAGGAATATATGCATCGGCCATATCTGATGGATCGCGCGCCCTTTCAAATCCGGGGCAATCTGTACTTTGTGGGAAATCTCTGGTGCTCCTCCCACCTGATCGATACCGGGGAGGGACTGATCCTGCTGGATACTCCATGCGCCGGCAGCATGCCCGGCCTGATCCACAACATCTGGAAGCTGGGCTTCAATCCCGAGGACCTGAAATATATCATCGTGTCCCACGCCCATACGGATCACTACGCCTGCGTCAACGCCCTGGTCCATCTGTCTGGGGCAAAAACCTTCCTCAGTGCGGTAGACGCAAAAGACATGCGGGAGCATCCGGAGCGCATGGAGGCCATGAACCGGGAGCTGGGATATTACAATGAGAGCTTTGTGCCGGATGTGGAGCTCCAGGATGGGGACCTGATCCAGCTGGGCAACACCACGATCCGCTGTGTCCTCACGCCGGGCCACACCATCGGAGTGATGTCCCACTTCTGGACGCTTCAGGACGGCCAGGACACCATCCGCGTGGGGATCTACGGCGGGGCTGGCTTTGTCAGCGTCTCCGAGGCGGCACTGCGGCGCAATGGGATGCCCCTCTCTCTCCAGCAGGATTTTCTCACTTCCATCGATAAAGTGTGGGACGAGCCTGTGGATCTGATGCTGGGCAACCATCCCTTCCACAACGACACCTACCAGAAATACGCCAGGCTGTGCCAGGGAGACAAGGACGCGTTTCTGGACCCGGGAGAGTGGCACCGCTTTCTCAACGAGCTGCGGACCCGCTACCAGACGTTTCTTGCCATGACTCCCGAGCAGGTGGAAGCTATGTATGCAAAATCACAGATAAATGATTATTACAAGATCCTTTGAGCAACAATAGTCCATTTTGTGGGATGCCGAAATCAAAAGATAGGGGGACCGGTACGCAGATGAAGACACTAAAATTCTTGGACAAGCACCTGGAAGAGTTTATCATGGTGCTCCTGCTGAGCAGCATTGTGGTCATCATGCTTTTTCAAATCATTCGCAGATATATTTTCAACGATTCCCTGAGCTGGTCAGAAGAGTTCTGCCGCTACTGTTTCATTTGGATGATGTTTGTCGCATTTTCATACAGCGCACGCCTTGGTTCTGACTTGCGGGTAGACGCTTTGATCAGCATGCTTCCCCAAGGATGCAGAAATATCATTGAGATCATCAATCTGATCCTCTGCATCATGGTGGCCGGTTTCCTGTTTTACCACTCTTTCGGCACCGTGGCAGGTGTTATGGAGACCGGGGAAGCCAGTGTTGCGCTGAAGCTCCCCATGCAGTATGTCTATGCCGCCAGCGTAGTCGGCTACGGTCTTGGCACGGTCCGCTATATCCAGCGGCTGGTACTGTTTATTCTGGGACTGAAAAAATCCCCTGCTGAGGAGGGTATGGCATGATCTTAGCTGTTGTCGTTGTTTTTGTTGTAGGCATCCTGATGGGATTCCCTCTGGTTTTGACCCTCATCGGTGCCACTGTGGCCCCCGGACTCATTGACCCTGATTTTGCCGGCAACATACAGTTCGTGCTCCGAAGCATCATTGGTGGAGGTGACAGTACCAGCATCCTGGCCGCTCCCCTGTTCATCCTCTCCGGCATCATCATGGCAAAGGGCGGCATTTCGGAAAAAATCTTCAATGTCTTTGCCTATTTGCTGGGACATGTTCCCGGTGGGATCCCCTGTGCCGTCATCGCTACCTGCCTGTTCTATGGTGCGATCTCCGGTTCCGGCACCGCAACCTGCGCCGCAGTAGGTGCCATGACCATTCCAGTCCTTCTCTCTCTGGGATACGATAAAGAGTTTTCCGGTGCGGTGGTAGCTACCGCCGCCGGTCTGGGTGTCATCATCCCGCCCAGTATTCCCTTTATTATGTATGGAATGGCCACTGGAGCCTCCATCGGCAAGCTGTTCATCGCCGGCATTGTCCCCGGAATTCTGATCGCCGTCTGCCTGATGGCCTATGCGGTATTCTACTGTATCCGAAAAGGTGAGGATCGAAATCGGATCGATGCCAAACTGGTTCAGCTCCGTGAGATGGGGTTTCTCCCCCTGTTGAAGGACAGCTTCTGGGCACTGCTGACCCCGGTCATTTTGCTGGGCGGGATCTACTCCGGCGTAGTCACCACTACTGAGGTCGCCTGTGTGTCCGTGATCTATGCATTGATCGTGTCTGTATTTATTTATAAGACCGTAGAGGTACGAAAAATCTTTTGGCTCGTGGGAGAATCCTGCCGTGCTCTGGCCCCCCTTGCGCTGATGATGGCTGTGGCCACTGCGTTTGGACGGGTCCTGACGATCCTGCAGATCCCCACCATTCTGGCACAGTTTATCACGAGCAATTTCCATTCAAAGGTCGAGATCCTGCTCATCATCAATGTAGCTCTGCTTTTGATCGGCATGGTCATGGACACCGGTCCCGCCCTGCTGATCCTAGCCCCCATGCTGATCCCGCTGGCCACAGAACTTAACATCGATGTGATCCACCTCGGTATCATCATGGTCGTCAATATGGCAGTTGGATTTGTGACCCCTCCGTTTGGCGTTACCCTGTTTGTCGCCAGCCCCTTGTGTGACACACCACCCATGCGCTTGGGCCGGAAAGCGGTCCCGTTCATCATTACATTCCTGATTGCCCTGATGTTCATCACTTTTATTCCCCAAATCAGTCTGTGTCTTTTGTAAAAACCATATATGTCAAATATTAAAAAGGAGCGATCACGATGAAAAAGCTACTCTCTCTTGCCCTGGCGTGTACCTTGACTCTCGGTCTGGCCTCCTGCGGCGGCACCGGGACTTCCACCAGTTCCAATGCTCCTGCTTCCTCCTCTGCGGTGGAATCCCCCGCCGCCCAATTCGATGCCGCCTCTTATCTGTCTGGAGATTATCCAAAGCTCCCCGAGGATGGTCCTGCCTATTCACTGTCCATCGGCCATGCGATGCAGGAATCCACAGAGAGCCACAAAATGCTTCTGGCCCTGAAAGACGCAGTGGAAAAGTATAGTGATGGAAAAATCACGATCACCATATATCCCAATTCCCAGCTGGGCAGCGACTCTGAAATGATCGCCTCCTGTGTAGCCGGAGACATGGATATGGTTCTTCAGTGTGGATCTACTCACGCCACTTTCGTTCCTGAAACTGTTATTTTTGACATTCCATTTCTCTTCTCAGGATACGATAGCGAAAAAATTGAGAGCGTCCTTACAGACAGCAAATTCCGCGACCTGTACAATCAGGCAAACGAAGACGGCGGACTGGTGTGCCTGATGCTCCGCGCCGGCACCGACAGCATGAATCTTACCTCCAACAAACCCGTCACCAGCATGGAGGACCTGAAGGGGCTGAAGATCCGCACCGCTCAGGTGGAGAGCCGGATGGCGGTCTGGAATGCATTGGGTGCCAACCCGACTCCCATGGCTTTCAATGAACTCTACATGGCTCTTCAGAACGGAACAGTCGATGCGCAGGACAACAACCTCTCCAACGCCCTGAGCAGCGCCCTGTATGAGGTGCAGGAGTACCTTGTCCCTACACACCATATGACTCCCAGCATGGATCTGACCATGAACAAAGATAAGTTCTATTCCATGCCCCAGTCCTATCAGGATCTCCTGACTGCGATCTGCGAGGATATGAGCGCTTATGACTACGACGTATGCATTGCAATGGAGCAATATTATTATGACAGTCTGGTCCAGGAACATGGAATGCAGGTCTGTGAGATCACCGATGAGTTTTTAACCGATATGCAGACCGCAGCCGCTCCCGCAGTAGAGAGCGCAAAGTCGGCCGTGGGCAACGATGCTCTTTATGACACACTGTACCAGCTTCTTGACGGCGGCGAATCCGCCTGACCTGCCCTGCTTTTCATAAAATTTCATGTTTGACTTCTCTATCTCTTCTCAAGTCAGGAGGGGCGGCTTCTCCATTGCGGGAGGCCGCCCCTCCCGGCTGAACGGCTCCGTCAAAGGTGTCCGGATAAAAAACATACCCCCTCTGTCTCAGCTCAAGCCCAAAATCACCCTCATGGCGGCTCTTGCACGGAGCTGGGCGGCGGGCTCCAAAAAGAAAGGCATCTGCAAAAGCAGATGCCTTTCTTTTTGGCAGGATACGAGGATTCAAAACCCCTGGGCTGTTTACAGTTTACCTGATCAATTCCCGACCGGCTATCTGGCCGGCGGCGCTTTTGCGCCGTAAATCCGGAACTGCGTCAGCGGCGGAGAATGCGCAGGGACGGCTTCGCTACCCTCACGCATCAAAAATACCGAAGGAGGGCCCGGTCAACGGAAGCAAACCCCAAAACAAAATGCGACTTGTTGAAACAAGTCGCATTTTGTTTTGGCAGCGGGAGAAGGATTCGAATTAGAAATCAACTCTTTTTATGAGTAAAATGCAGTAAAATGACGGGTTTTCGAAAAGAAATCTCCTCAAAAAGTTAATTGCAGTAAAAAGCAGAAAATAGCGAGAAATCGGTTAAAGGGTATTTTAAAGGGTCAAAAAATGGGGGCTGCTGACTTTAATAGCGGTTGTATATCTGCCCTCTGCTCCCGGCGTCAATTACATATACGATCAACTCGCCATTGTCCACGGTGTAAATAATACGATATTCACCAACACGGAGCCGAAGAAGTTTGTCGTGTCCTTTTAGCTTCTTTATATCCTCTCCATTTGGCAACAGCTCGATAGCAGCAACCACTCGGCGGCGTTCATTGACCGGGAGGCTGTCAATAAACTTTTTTGCTTTCTTCTTGATGATGATTTGATACATCAAGCAAGCCCCCATTCCCGCTTGCACTCATCCAGGGAGTAGCCTTTGTCCTTTTCGGGGTCTGGGTCGTTCTCGTAGTTTTCAAGCATCCGCTCACAAAAGAGATCATCTGCCTCCTCGTCCGCAGTGATTCCCTGTACGTAAGCCAACACATAGCCCATTTTATACTCTGGTACGCTATCCAACAGAGCGATTATTTTTTCACGGTTACTCATGGTCTACACCTCCTTCCCGCTCCATCTTTTCATCTATGGCCTCATTGATAAAACCATTGATGCTTTGTCCTGTGTGCTCCGTGTGGGCCTGTATAGTTTCTTTTTTTCCTTTTGGCATCCGCACAAGCACTTTATCGTATGCTTTATCCTCATACCGCTTAATACTCTCATAGCTATTTTTTCCACCCAATAGTCTCACCTCCTCGTATTGCATTATACATTAAATGTAGTTAGATATCTATATGCAAAATTGACAAACAGATATAGATATCTTTATGCACTTTACCACTTTCATATAGATATCTATATGCTATAATAAGACCATAGCAAGGGGGGACACCCCAAGCGGGACAAGCGAAAGTGGACGATAGGATCAAGA
>NZ_JANGBZ010000041.1:0-27094 GCF_024462915.1 Clostridium sp. DFI.5.61 | reverse complement strand
TAATCGGCGAACAGCCGAACCCTTGGGACCGAATTCAGCCCCAGGATGTGACGAGATGCCTTTGAGAGGACTGGGAAAAGGAGGTAGCCCCGCGGTGGAGAAGAATTGAAGATGTTCCAAAAAAGTGTGGATTGACGCTTTGTTCACATCTGAATAAGATAGGTGATACATGGCGCTCCTTTTTGAGAAATAGGACAAAGGGGGTGGCTCAGCAGAGAAAGTGGAGAGAGGAGCGGAAGGGGCGCCGGAGAAATGAAACAAGAGGAGGGCATCCAACGTGAGAGCGATGACAAAACGGATCTTATCTTTGGCGCTGACGCTGGCCATGGTGCTGTCGCTGTGCCTGACGGTCCAGGCAAAGGGCTCTGTGACCGTCACTTTGGACGGACGGGCCCTGGAGCTGACCGCTCCTGCCTATGTGGACGGGAACGGCAGGACCCAGGTGCCGGTGACCATCGGCCCCCAGCTGGGGCTGACCTACCAGCAGAAGGAGGGTGAGGTCACCTTTGTAAAGGGGGAGGCCAGCCTGACCTTCCGGGATGGGGAGAAGCAGGCCGGCAGTATGACCATGGACACCGCCGCCGATCTGTCCGGCAGCGTAGGCTATGTGCCCCTGGCCTACCTGGCCCGGGCTTTCGGCTTCCAGCTGATTTGGAACAGCGGGACCCGGACAGTGGCCCTGACCACGCCGGTGGAGGGCTTCCAGGCCCGGGACCTGGCGGAGATCGAGGCCCCGGCCCACGATTACAGCGAGAGCAACCAGCTGCCTCTGACCGGATACTTCAAGGCATCCCTCACCGGTGAGTTTGCCGGCCGTGAGGTGCGCTACTACATCCCCGACACAGCGGTGATCCGCCCCTATTACCACTTTATCGCCGTGCCCGACGGGGTGAACGCGGACCAGTTCCTGGTGGACAGCGGCTGGAAGCAGGTGGCGGATGAGACCGGCGAGTGTCTGTTCGTCCTGCTGCCTGATCAGACCACCTATATGTGGGGAGATGTGGAGCAGGAGAAGGACTATATTGCCGCCGCCAAGGCATATCACTCCGGCAATGGCGCCTATTTCACCACCTTCGGTGAGTTCTATCTGGTGGGCTATGGAGCCGGCGCAGCCCCCCTGGAGGCCTGGGCTGCGGAGAACCCCCATCTGATCATCAGCCAGGCCTATCTCAACGGGACGACGTATGGCCTGGAGAACCTCCGGGCGGCCGGAGAGGAGTCCTACGGATGGAAGCACATGACCGACGGGGATATCCGGGACCGGGACGGCGACGGCATCAACGAGCGGGTGGATGAGAACGGCAACCAGAAGATCCTGTATCAGATGGCGGACCGGCTGGATCAGATCCTGAACCCGGACAAGGGGAGCGAAGCAGGCCTTCTGACCAAGGGTGATATGCCCCTTCCCACCTGGCTGGTCAACGCGGAGTCCGACGACAGCCTGACCTACTGGAAGCAGGTCAACCGGGCGGACAGCGCAGACGCCAGCGTGACAGCACTGGGAAGCGTTCCGGTGAGCGGGCAGGTATACAGCCAGAAGGAGGACACCTGGGCCACCGAGTATGCGGGCCGGATCTCCAAGGTGGTGGATCTGGAGACCGCCGCAGACACGGTCTCTTATGACTTCACCCGTGCTCTGCGGGACGAGATGACCGACTACACCCGGTATGACAACTCCATCTCCTACGGCAACGGCCTGACCTACCGGCTGGATTATACCGACATCCAGGTGGAGCGCTTCTCCTCCCGGGACAAGCGGGCGGTGGGGACCGTCAGCGGCCCGGATCTGAACGGGAACGAGGTGGAGGCTGAGATCACCATCCAGGCCCTGACCCTGGACGACGGCTATGTGACAGACGTGCTGCTCTATGTGCCGGAGACAGCGGGGACGAAGGACATCCCCGTGGTGGTGGTATGGCACGGCGGCTCTCAGACCGGGCACCTGTTCATGGATTCCACTGCCTGGTGGCAGACCGCCGCGGCGGAGGGCTTTGCCCTGGCGCTGCCTACCCGTACCAACCACAACCAGGGTACATCCTCCGACTATGACCTGCCCATCTTCGACAAGGTGGTCCAGTATTTGAAGAACGACGGCCGCTTCGATATGGGCCGGATCTATACCACCGGCCAGTCCATGGGCTCTGTGGCCACCATCGCGCTGGCGGAGAACCGGGCCTCCCAGCTGGCCGCGGTGATCTCCAGCAATGCCGGCGGGCCCAGCCGTCTCTCCGGCGGCGACGCCATCCCCGCCGGACTGGTGGTGGGCGAAGGAAACTACGCCGACCGGGGCATCCCCGGCTATACGGCCGACACCAGTTATCCCGAGGACGACACCAGCGTGCTGGTGCGCTCCACTGAGGCTGCCGCCGCGGGCGCCGACATCTACTGGGACGCGGCCAAGAACCTGAAGGGCGCGACCAATCACAACATGAACGACTGGATCGCCTATTTCACCGATGCCAACGGCCTGGGCGAGGACAGCCTGAGCGATGTGATCGTGTACAGCGGCGGAAACGCCCTCAACGGCGGCCACGATGATGCCCAGGGCAGCCTGAGCGATTGGGAGAGCAACAACGCCCGCTACCGTACCTGGAAGTGGTACAATGAGGATGACATCCCCGTGATGACCTACATCTTCTCTCTGTACGAGGCCCACAACTGCATCCCCGGTTTCCGGCCGCTGATGTGGGACTTCCTGGAGCATTACAGCGTGGAGACCGCCGCCGACGGCACGGTGACCCGCTATTACAGTGCCTCCGGGTTTGAACAGGACGACGCGGTCGTGATCCAGTGACCGGCAGATGACCTCCGGGGCGGAGCCAAAGGCTCCGCCCCAAATTTTGTCCCGGAAGCCCGGCATACAGATGAAAAGCGGCAGAGACTACAAAAAGTGGGGACAGGTCAAAAAAATGGAGATTGACGGTTTGGAGACTGGTTATTAAACTGGACATATCCAAGGGGCATTTTTTGGGAGATCTTACAAGGAAGGAGAGACCCGGAAATGCCATGGAAAGGAAAAGAGGAGGTTATCGATTGTGCGAGCAGTGACAAAACGCATCCTGGCTCTGGTACTGACCCTGGCAATGATCCTGTCGTTAGGGCTGACCGTACAGGCAGTGGGCAGCCCTGTGTCCATTGAACTAAACGGGACGGCCATGGAGCTGACAGCCCCGGCGTATATCGACGGACAGAACCGGACCCAGGTGCCGGTGACCATCGGCCCCCAGCTGGGGCTGACCTATCAGCAGAAGGAGGGGGAGGTCACCTTTGTAAAGGGGGAGGCCAGCCTGACCTTCCGGGATGGGGAGAAGCAGGCCGGCGACATGACTATGGATACCGCTGCCGACCTGTCCGGCAGCGTGGGTTATGTCCCCTTGGTATATCTGGCCCGGTTTTTTGGGATCCAGGTGGCTTGGGACGGAGCCAGCAGGACGGTCTCTCTGACCGGCAGTGCCGGCCTGACTGTGGCAGACATCAGCAGTATTCAGGCTTATACGGATATGACCTTTTATGGTCAAGGACTGGTTTCGGTGGAGATCACCTACCGTCCAGGAGTGGATGTGAGCGGTGTGACAGCGCAATCCTACATCCTGGAGGATCGGGGGACCCTGTCCCCGGACTTTGGGCGGATCGAGATCGCGGGTGTGTCCGTTCAGGGACAGACTGTGACCCTGAGTATTGCGGAAAACACTGGAGCCACTTCCAATAATAAGATGATCTATACCGGAGATCAGAAGGAGGGCTCCCGGGAACGCAACGCCTTTGGCATTTACTGTACCGGGGCTTGGTACCGGGATGTAAATGGTGTCATTTACTACGGTAAGGAGGACACCGCAGAGTATAGGGCCAACACCACCGGAATGGGCTACCAGGCCCGGCCCTGCCTGGAGCTGAGGCTGCGCCACACCGGCGAGGCAGAGAGCGCTTCCGCCTGCCTGGCCAATGAAAAGGGTCAGTATAACGCCGGCGGTCTGTGGAAGCAGACCATTGACACCAATTTTGGCGAAGGCGGCTTCCAGACCTTTGAGGAGCTGGGCATTCAGGTGGAATCCACTGCAAAGAACGCCAAGGATGTGGTCCCGGACCAGTATGTCCGCGGCTACCTCTATGTCCCGGAGGATTACACCGGTGATGAGGAAGTCCCTCTGGTGGTCACCATCTCGGGCAATGGTACCTCCTTCTGGATCCTGGAAGACGGCACCAATAATTTTGGTACCAACATCATGTATGATGCGGCCACCACCTCCTGGATCGGAAAGGGCGCCATTGTGGTGGGGATCCATGACCGCTCGATTATGGGCGGCAACGGCGAGGACTATGACTATCTCCTGGACGATGTGAATGTGATCAAGTATCTCCTGGAGCACTACAACATCGACCGGGACCGCATTATCATCCATGGCAATTCCCGCAGCACCATGGCGGCCAGCACTATCATCCAGGCACTGGCCGGACAGCCCTACTCCGCCGGACAGGATGCGGCCGACTGGGGTGACCGTCCCCGTACCAAGACCCTGGATAAATCGGTATATGACTTCGAGATCGGCGTGTTCCTGTGCAACAACGGCCTGTATGGCGGGCAGGGGCTCTGGACCTACGAGGACCGCCTGGCGGTGGCAAAGACCGGTCTGCGGGCATGGATCTTTGACGCGGAGCAGGACTTCAACAACATTGATTATGTGGAGGAACAGATCAAGGCGTTCAAAGAGGCTGGGTACAGCGACCAGTGGATCGCGGAGAACCTGCGTCTCACCTGCTTCCCCTCTGAACTGTTCTACTACTGGGGTGAGAGCGACCACTCCACCACCCGGATCAATTATTGGTACTTTGGAGACGGTGAGATCTATTACGGCTCTGACTGTCATATTGATGAGAATGGGCAGCTGGTGTATGACAGTAAGGTGATGCCGGGCGGAACTTACACCGTTGAGGCCCGGGGAGCCAGCCGCTCCGGTACTAAGGCGGGTCATGCATACACCGTGTATGGGGAAAACTTCCAGGAGTGGGCGCTGGAAACAACATGACCGATCCCACCTATGCACTGAAGTCCGTGGGGACTCTACGGCAGCGCTATACCCGCCGGCTACTCTGAGAAATGAATGGCTGACGATCTGCAGGTCTCCTTCTACAAGGACTACAAGTTCGCCGAGTGGGGCGTGAACAATCACTCCTGTATCTCAGTGAGTGGGCTTTGACCAGAGGAGTGTAAGATTTATTTGCTTTCTCTCTTGCTCTGCGGAGCGTCTCCTTAGCGATATGGGGCAGTCCCTCTGGGGTCTGCCCCATATCGTATTTTGACCAAGGGGAAGGGGAGAAGAAAAAATGTTTATCTTTCAAAAAAATGTGGATTGACGTTTTGGATATTCAAAATTAAAATAAAACTAAATAGAGCGTCTTTTTTGACGAAAATGACAAAGGAGGGGCGCAAAGCAGAGGGAAGAGAGGAAATGCAGAAAAGAGCTCTATCCAATCAGGAGATCCTGAAAAGAGGAGGTCATCGATTTATGCGAACCATAACGAAACGGCTCCTGTCTCTGGTGCTGACGCTGGCCATGTTGCTCTCCCTGGGCCTGACCGTCCAGGCTGTCAACACGGCGGTAACGGTCACGCTGAACGGGACGGCACTGGAGCTGGAAGCGCCCGCCTATATCGACGGGCAGGACCGGACCCAGGTCCCCGTGAGCATCGGCCCCCAGCTGGGGCTGACCTATCAGCAGAAGGAAGGGGAGGTCACCTTTGTAAAGGGAGAGGCCAGCCTGACTTTCCGGGACGGGTCCAAGGAAGCTGGCGGCATGACTATGGACACCGCCGCCGATCTGTCCGGTGAGGTGGGCTATGTGCCCCTGGCCTATCTGGCTCAGTTTTTCGGACTGAGTCTGACCTGGAACGGCGCTGCCCGCACCGCTGCGCTCTCCACCGGCTCCGACCTGACTGTGGCGGACATCCAGAGCATTCAGGCCTATACCGACGAGACCATGTACGGCACCGGTGTGGTGGAGGTGCAGGTCACCTATAAGCCGGGTGTCAATGTCAGCGGCGTCACCGCCGACAGCTACATCCTGGAGGACCGGGGCTCCCTGTCCCCCGACTACGGTCGGATCAAGATCGCTGGTGTCTCTGTCCAGGGCCAGACTGTGACCTTGACGATTGACGACGGCTCTGCAGCCACCGCCAACAACAAGCTGGTCTACACTGGGGATCAGAAGGAAGGCCCCCGTGAGCGCAACGTGTTCGGCATCTATGCCACCGGCGCCTGGTACCGCGATGTGAACGGCGTCATCTACTACGGCAAGGAAGATTCCGGCGAGTACAAGGCCAACACCACCGGCATGGGTTACCAGAGCCGCGCGTGCCTGGAGCTGAAGCTGCGCCACGCCGGCGAGGCTGAGAGCGCCGCCGCCTGCCTGGCCAACGGTAAGGGCCAGTATAACGCCGGCGGGCTGTGGAAGGAGACGGTGGACCGCCAGTTCGGCGCTGGTAAGTTCCAGTCCTTTGAGGATCTGGGCATCCGGATTCCCTCTACCGCCGCGGCAGCTACTGACGGCACCCAGGACGCCTATGTCCGGGGCTACGCCTATATCCCCGCCAACTATGATCCCGCCAACGGCATCGTGTTCACCCTGCAGGGACAGGGCATCTCCTACTGGAAGCTGCCCGACGGCACCGATGACGATGGCACCGGCATCATGTATGATTCCGCCACCACCTCCTGGGCCAACAAGGGTGCCATCGTGGTCAACATCCACGACCGCTCCAGCGCAGGCCCCGGCGAGTATTTCGATATCTATGATTTCGTGGTGGACGATGTCAATGTGATGCAGTATTTCATCGACACCTATGGTGTGACCGGCAACATCGTACTCCAGGGCAACTCCAGAGGCACCATGGCCTCCGCCTTGGTCATTAAGGCTCTGGCTGGACAGGCTTACAACCCCCAGAACCAGAAGAAGGATGCCGGACTGGAGGAGACCAGCACTCTGCCCGAGGGCAAGTATGACTTCACCATTGACGCCTATATCTGCCAGAATGGTACCTTCGGGTACAGCTACGATGAGGAGGACTGGGCCGCCATCGCTGCTACCGGCCTGAAGGTTTGGGCCTTCGACGGAGAGCAGGACTCCAACAACGTGGAGAGCATCGCTCAGTACACCCAGATCATGACCGAACTTAAGGGGGCCGACTGGGCTAAGGAGAACATTCGTCTTACCGGTTACCCCTCTGAGATCTATGCCTACTGGGGTGAGAGCGACCACTCCACCACCCGTATCAACGGCTGGTACTTTGATGATGCCGCTTTCTATGGCCCCGACTTGGAAATCGTGGACGGCCAGATCGTCTACAATACCAAGCTGAGCGACGGGGATACTTATACCCTGGACTGCCGGGGCAGCGCTGCCGGCAGCAGCAAGCAGGGCTATAAGTATACCGTGTACGACGAACTGTATCAGGAGTGGGCTCTGGACAAGAAAGGCGCCTCCGTCACTGCCGGAGCTCCCGCCGCTGACCAGATCACCTCTATCCAGGCCACAGCCGTGGCTAACTTCTATGGCTACAAGGTGGGTACAGTGGACATCACCTACGCCGCGGGTACTGACCTGACCGGCGTCACCGCCGACAGCTACACCCTGTATGACCGGGGCTTCAATAATCCGGAGTTCGGCGAGGTGGAGATCACCGGCGCCTCTGTGGATGGGAACGTGGTCACCCTGACCGTCGATCAGGGGACGGATAAGGTCACCGACCGCAGCCGTGAGACTTACGGTACCCTGTGCACCAGCTCCAGCTGGTATGTGGACTCAGAGGGCAACGTCCACTACGGCGATACCCAGACCACCGACGCCCTGGGCATCACCATCTACCCCAACACCATTAAAAAGGGCCTGCAGTGGAGAGAGAATATGGACCTGGTGCTGTGCGTCAACAGCGACGACATCACCACCGGTATCCGCTCCACTGACGGCGCTGGCACTATGCTCGCCGATACCGTCTGGGAGCCCACCATCCTGGCCGATGACCTGGACAAGGTGGAGCTGGAGATGGTGGATGTAGGCTGGAAAGCTGCAGACTACACTATGCTGGGCGATCAGGGCGAGGTCCCCGTCCATGTTATCTACCCCGACAACTATGACCCCAACCGGGCGGAGCCCTACCCCGTCATCGACTATCAGTGCGGCGGCGGCGTCTGCTACTGGGAGGTCACCGACGGCAGCACCACCCCGGCCAACAACCTGGGCTGCAACGTGGTCTATGACGTGATGATGACCGAGTGGCACCGCCAGATGCCTGACGCCATCATTATGAGTGTCAACGTCCACTCCTCCACAGTAGAGAATTCTGCCAAGGAGATCGCCGGCGTGCTGGATTACGCCATCGAGAACTGGAACGCGGACAAGGACCGCATCATCCTGGTGGGCAACTCCCAGGGCACCCTGATCTCCTCTGACGTGATCCGCCAGCGCCCCGATCTGGTGGCGGGCTATGTGGAGTGCAACGGCAACCTGGGCGGCATGGCGTCCGCTGATACGGTGGACGGCACCCTGGCAAACAGCAGCCTGGGGAGCTGGACCGAGGAAGAGGTCCAGGCCATGATCGACAACGAGGTGTCCGTGTGGATGTTCAATGGCGAGACCGATGGTGACAACCCCGCTGCCCAGCAGGACGTGATCGAGATCGTGAAGGACCTGTACCGGGAAGCCGGGAAGAGCGAGTCCTGGATCGAGGAGCATGTCCGGGCCTCCGGGCTCCAGTCCTGGAAGTTCAAGGATTGGGGCGAGACCGACCACTCCGTTACCAAGGTGGTGGCTTGGTACTATTTGGGCCAGCCCTACATGGATGTGGAGAAGGGCACCTCTCTGAAGGCCGGCGAGACCTACCAGTATTCCGGTAAGGAGGAGAGCTACGAGAAGTATCAGTACACCATGGACTATGTGTACACGGTGTACCCGGAGAGCGTGGCCCAGTGGGCGAAGGACGTTTTCGCCTCTGTGTAAGCGCAGATAGAGCCGGTCCCGCAGGCCGGCGGAAGGAAGAGCATTACTTTGCTTCCTCTCTCACGCTCTGCGGAGCGTCTCCCTAAAAGAGCGCCGGGCAGACCCGTAAGGGCCTGCCCGGCGCTCTTTTAGGGAAAGGGACCGTTTTTTCTGCCCCGTCATAGGATAGGGAAAGAAATGGGGGCGGTTTGGCATGAAAAGGGAAAAACAGATGGGGGAGGCCCCAGCGGTCCTGTGGCGGGAGGAGAAAAAGACCCTGACTCTGTGCGGGGAGCCGGTGCTGGAGGAGACCCTGGCCTGGCCGGAGTTTGAGGGGAAGGGGCGGGCAGTGCGCCGCATGACGGGCTACTACCGGCGCCTAGTCCGGTCCTGCCGCCTGCGCTGGGAGCGGGAGACCTACTGCCTGGCCTGCCTGCGGCTGGCCGCCTGCCGGGAGGAGTCCCGGGTCTTCCGGCCCTGGCAGGCAGGGCTGACGGGAGAGGTAGCCATGGAGGGGGCGGACCTGCTGAGCATCCGGATGGAGCTGCGGGAGGTGCGGGGAGACGGGAGGCCCCTCCTGTCCTGTTCCGGGGTGACCTGGGACTGGAAAGCGGGCGCGCCGGTTCCGCTGGGTATGCTGCTGCCGGAGCGGAGCCGCCGGCGGCAGCTGCTGGAGGGGATCAGGCAGGCAGGGGAGGGGGAGCTCCGGAGTGGGAGCTGTCTCCTGGACCCGGATTGGAAGGAGATGGCGAGGCGGGACTTTCGGGCCAGCCGCTTCTGCCTGCGCCCGGAGGGCATCGAGCTCTTTTATCCCCAGTGTTCTCTGGCCCCGGCGGTAGAGGGGGTGCTCTCCTTCCGGGTGCCCCTGGCGGGGGCTGCGTGGACGGCGGGGGAAGGGACAGCCTCAGAGACATAAAGCTGGGGCATGGCCGCATACCTCTTATTTGAGGTGATGGTCATGCTGCTCTCCCGTCTGAATGACGTCGTCTGGTCCCCCTGGCTGCTGGGGCTGTTCCTGGCAGCGGGGCTGTATTACTCCCTGCGGACCGGCTTTTTCCAGATCTTCCGCATACCCCTGTGGCTCCGCACCACCTTCGGAGCCATGCTGCGCCGGCGGGGGCGGGGGAATGGGCGGGGTATCTCCCAGTTCCAGGCCCTGGCCACCGCCCTGGCTTCCACCATCGGTACAGGCAGCATCGCCGGGGTGGCTACCGCCATCTGGTTCGGCGGGCCGGGGGCGGTGTTCTGGATGTGGGTCTCCGCCCTGCTGGGCATGATGACAGGGTGCGCGGAGAAGCTGCTCTCCGTGCGCTACCGCCGCGCCGGCCCCGCAGGGTGGCTGGGAGGGCCCATGTACTACATCCTGGACGGCCTGAAAAGCCCGCTGCTGGCGGGCTGGTTTGCCCTGGCATGCCTGCCGGCCACCCTGACCGGGGGAGACATGGTCCAGTCCAGCTCCATTGCCGCCGCCCTCCAGGCCACCTTCGGATGGGACCGGCTGGCGGTGGGGGCGGCCGTCGCGGTCCTGACGGGGCTGGTGATGGTGGGGGGGATCGGACGCATCGCCCGGGTGAGCAGCGGTCTGGTCCCGGCGATGGCGCTGCTCTATCTGGGGGGCGGGGCGGCGGTGCTGGCTGCCCGGGCCGACCAGATCCCGGAGGCGATGGCACTGATCTTCTGCTCGGCGCTCCGACCGGAGGCCGCAGTAGGGGGCGGAATGGGATACACCCTGGCTGCCGCTCTGCGGTACGGGGTGGCCCGGGGGGTGTTCACCAATGAGGCGGGGCTGGGGACTTCCGCCATGGCCCACGCCGCGGCAGAGGTGGACTGTCCAGCCCGGCAGGGGATGTGGGGGATCGTGGAGGTGTGCGTCTCCACCCTGCTGGTATGCACCGCCACCGCCCTAGTCATCCTGGTCAGCGGGGTGTACGGCCCGGCGGACGCCCTGGTCCGGGGGGCGTTGGGGGCAGTGCCTCCTGACCGGCTGGGGGCGCCGCTGACGGCGGCGGCCTTCTCCTCCGTGCTGGGGCCCTGGGGTGGGGCGGTGGTCTCCCTGAGCCTGCTCCTCTTTGCGTTCTCATCCATCCTGGGATGGAGCTGGTACGGGGAGCAGAGCATCCTCTACCTGACCGGGTCCAGGCGGCTGGTCCCCGCATACCGGCTGGTGTTCCTGTCCTGTGTGGTGCTGGGGAGCGTGTGGGAGGGGGAGGCAGTGTGGGAGCTGGTGGACCTGTGCAACGCGCTGATGGCCATCCCCAATCTGACGGCCCTCCTGCTCCTCTCCCCCCAGGTGCTGCGGGAGCTGCGGGACTGGGAGCGGACCGGAGGATAAAAGACAGGGGCCGCGGAAGTTTCCGCGGCCCCTGTCAAGGGGGAAGATCACTTTGAGACGAGTTCCGGACAGACTTCCTCATAGAAGCGCTGGGCTCCGTCGTGAAGGGGGATGGGGAGGTCCTCACACAGAAAATCCCGGTCGGACAGGACAGACATGGCGGGATACAGTTCCCCCATGATATCGGCAGACTCCCACAGGGCCTGGGTCATGGAGTAAACCAGCTCCTCGTCCATGGAGACGTCTACACACAGCAGGCACTTGACCCCAAAGGTGTCTACATCCTGGGACTGCCCGGGGTAGGTGCCGGCGGGGATGACGGCGGGGTAGTAGAGGTCGTTCTGGGAGAGGATCAGATCCAGCTCCTCCTGGGTGTAGCGCAGCAGGCGGGAGGGGACCCGCTCCGGGAGCTGAGCCAGCCCGCTCACCGGGGCGCCGGTAAAGCCATGGATGGCGTCCAGGTCGCCGCTGAGGATCAGGTCCGTACCTGCCCCCAGGCTGCAGTTTTCCAGTACAGTCCCATCGCCATCCAGCCTCAGGGCGTTGATCACAGCCCAGGTGGCCAGCTCGGAGGCGGAGCCCTGAGGGCCTGCGCCGATGCGCATTCCCTTCAGGTCATGGACATAAAACGCGCCGGTGCGAATGGGGGACATCCAGTTGGAGGTGCTGGAAAAGACAGCGGCAACGGCCCGCAGGTCTTCATTAGTGGGGGCGCTGTCCTCCGTGCCGTAGACAGCGGTATAGGCGGAGTCGCCCGCCACCAGCCCCAGGTCGATCTCGCCGGAGGAAAGGTTCTGAATGTTCATGAAGGAGCCTGTGGAGGTGCTGATGTTGAACTTCAGCTGGTCGGTGCTCAGGACCTGGGCGATGGCAGTGCCCACGGGGGTCATAGTGCCACCGGTGTCTGCGGTGCCGATGGTGAGCACGATCAGGCCGTCCGCATCCAGCGGTGAGATATCCTCGGGCTGCGATGCACAGCCGCCGCAGGCGAGGCATAGGGCGGTCAGACATGCCAGGACCGCCTTATTGCGAAAAAACCCCAAGAGACCACCCTCCCTATCCATGGAATTCATGCTGCTGTCTCTACTATACCACAGATGTGGAAGATTTTACAACCTCAAAATACAATGGGACAGGGGCGCGTATCAGATACGCGCCCCTGTCCCATTGTAAAGAGGGAGGTGAATCGATTTAGTGAGCAAGAAGGCCGCCAAACACGGAGAGGAAAATGGGGTTATAGATATCGTCGATAATGACGGCGAAAGAGGGATACAGCACCCAGGCCACATTGTGCCAGCCGTACTGATCCATAACAGCCTTCTCATTGGCAACGGCATTGGGACCAGAGCCGCAGCCCCAGCCGCAGTTGCCGGCGGCCATGACGGCGGCGCCGTAGTTGCGGCCGAACATGTTGTAGGAGACAAAGATGGCGAACAGAGCCATGAGCGCTGCCTGAAGCAGCAGGATGATGCCCATCTGCCCAGCCACGTCAGCCAGAGCAGTAATGTCGATGGTCATCAGCACCAGGGCCAGATAGAGCTCCAGGAACATATGCTCCAGGGCGTCCACCTCGGGGGTATAGAACTTGATGTGGGCGGCCTCCATCACATTGCGGGCGATGGCGCCGGCGAACAGGCAGCCGATGAACTTGGGCATCTCAATCATGGGGATGTTGTCCAGGATGCAGTAGATGGGCATGCCCAGGGCGCACAGCAGCAGGACCATGCCGAACATGGAGACCATGCGGCTGTTGCTCAGTTCATTGATCTTGCCGTCAGCGGCCGCCTCGGGCTTGTCGTTGGGGTCCGCCTTCAGGTGGTGGCGGCTGATAAGGAACGCAGCCACAGGGCCGCCGATGAGGGAGCCCATGATGTTGCCCAGGGTGCCGGCGGTGACGCCCACGGTGGTGGCGGACTCAGGGGCACCCCAATCGATGAAGATGGGGCCGAAAGCGGAGGCGGTGCCCACGCCGCCGGACATGGAGGCGGAGGAACACTGAAGAGCCAGATAGGGGTCCATCCCGATGAGGTTGCCCACCAGTACGCCCAGCACGTCCTGGAGGGTGATCAGCAGGCAGGCGGCCACAGCGATCATGATGCACAGCTTGCCGCCGGCGTGCCGGATCAGCTTCCAGCTGAAGCCGAAGCCCACGCACATAAAGAAAATGTTCTGGCACAGGTCCTGGATGGTCTTGACATCGAAGGAAAAGGCCATCACGCCAGATGCCTTTAGAATGGCGACTGCGATAGAGAACAGCAGGCCGGAGACCACAGGAGCGGGAATTGCAAATTTTTTCAGAAGCGCGGAGCGCTTGACGATGGCGTGGCCCAGAAAGATCACAATAGCTGCGAAACCAAGGCTGGTGAGATACTCGAACTGAAAGGAGCTGACCGCTCCATCCACACCAGCTGTGTAGGTCCCGAAATAGCCAAGGATTTTTTCCAAAGTCATACACATCTCTCTCCTTTCTTTCCTGCCCGGCAGTCCGCCGGACACACACCTTTTACAATAAAGATTCTATAAAGACAAGGGGAAGAAGTCAATTTATCGTAATTATTGAAGGGCTTTTGTAACTATTGTAACTGAATAGGCCCCCAAAATCAGGCTGTGCGGAAAGAAAGCTGAGCGGGAAGGAAAAAGCAGGCATCGGTCCTGCGATGCCTGCCGGGAGGGATAGGGATGATATTCAGCTGTGCAGCCTCAGGTAGCGGATGGAGGGGCGGCCTCCGGTCTGGTAATCGATGGAGCTGGTGATCTCCCCCTGATCCACCATGTAGTTGACATAGCGGCGTACCGTGATACGGGACAGGCCCACATGTTCGGCGATCTGTTCGCTGGTAAAGAAGTGCTCCGGGTTCTCATCGAAAAAGCGGCGGATCCTGGACAGAGTGCTGAAATTCACGCCCTTGTCCAAGGGCGTACCGGGAGGCACTGCCTCCCGGTGATGGACCAGCTGGTCAATGGCGCTCTGGTCCATGCTGCCGGGCCCCTGCTCCAGCAGCCGCCTGGCCTGAAGGAACCGGTCCAGTGCCTGACGGAAGCGGGGGAACTGGAAAGGCTTGACAAGATAATCCAGCACCCCCCGGGCGAGCAGGCCCTGGACGATATGGGTGTCGTTGGCGGAGGTGACCGCGATGATGAAGGGGCTCTCCCCCAGGGTGTGGAGCTGGTCTACGAATTCAGTGCCGTTCATGCCCGGGGTGTAGTAGTCCAGGATGATCAGATCCGCCTTGAGCTCCGGCAAATGGGCCAAAGCCTCTCCGCCGCTCTTGAAGGTGCGGACCACACGGAACTGGCTGTCCGCCTCCACGTACTGCTTGTCGATGGCGGCCACCATGGGGTCGTCCTCGATGATAATGACTTGGTACATCCGGTCTCACTCCTCTCTGGTAAAGGTCAGGGTGAAGCAGGTGCCTACCCCGGGCTCGGTCTCCAGCTCGATGCAGCCTCCATGCTCGTCCACCAGTCGGCTGATCAGATATAGGCCGAAGCCACGCCCCTCCCCCTTAGAGGAGAATCCTTTGTCCCAGATGTGGGGCAGGATGTCGGGGGCGATGCCGCCGCCGGTGTCCTCGCAGACCACCAGATTGCAGTCAGGGCGGCAGTACATGGACAGCTTGATCTCCCGCACCTCGCTGTGGCTTCGGCTGAGCTCGTCGATGGCGTTTTCCAACAGGTTGCCCAGGATGGTGGCATAGTCCTCCGGGGAGAGGAGCAGGTCCTCCTCCCGGCAGAAGCTGTCGTGGGTTACGGTGAGCAGGATGCCCAGCTCGGCGGCGTGCATCATCTTCCCGATGATGAGGGCGCACAGGTGGGACACCCGGATACAGTCCGCCGTCTCCCGGATGGACTGGCTGGTGACCAGACTGGTGTTCATGATGAACTGGACAGCTTTCTGGCTCTCGCCGGTCTGGAGATAGCCCAGGATGATGTGGAGCTTGTTCATGAACTCGTGGTTGAAAAAGCGCAGGGTGTCCAGCATGTAGCGGGCACCGGAGAGCTCGTCGGACAGCTTGCGCATCTCCGTCTTGTCGTGGAAGACGTTGAGCACCCCCTGGGAGCCGTTCTCCCCCAGGATGGGCACCTCACTGGCCAGGATCTGGCGCTCCTGGATGACGCAGGAGCGGTTGTGCACCGCCTGCCCGCTGCGGGCCACCTGGATGCAGCCCGTCTCCGGGAAGAAGCGGGTCAGCGGCTGTCCCTCCAGGGGGGTGGAGCCGCACTGGAGCAGGGTCCGGGCCTGGTCGTTGGCAAAGACCACCTGCCCCCGCAGGTCGGTGGCCACCAGGCCGTCCTCGATGGAGTTGAGCAGGTCGTCCTGCTGTAAGTAGAGGTCCAGCAGTTCCTTGGGGTGGTGCCCGCGGAGGGAGCCCTTCAGCAGATGGACGATTCCACGGGCGAGCAGAAGGGCCACACCGAACATGCCGCCCAGCACCAGAGAGAAGAGCAGCACGAGATTGAGGCTGCGCTGGAGAATGTCGGCCCGGAAGATGGCCGCGGTGACAAAGCCGATGATGGAGCCAGACCCGTCCCGGACCGCATGGAAAGCCACCCGCTGGTTGCCGTGGGTGCCGTAGCCGGTGGTGATATAGGGCGGGGAGCCGGACAGGATGGCAGTCTCCTCCCCGGCTACAAAGGTCTCGCCGGTCTCCAGGCGGCTGGTGTGGTAAAAGCGCAGACCGTTTCGGTCATAGACAGCAATGATGTCAATGCCAGGAAAATTCTGGTGCAGGGAATCCAGCGACCCGGTGACCTCCTGGGTGGGATAGCCATTCGCCAGCATCTCCGCCACGCCATCCATAGAGGCCACATAGGCGGCGGTGCTGGAGATGGTGGAGTCGATGCTCTGACTTTGGCGGGCGATATCGAAATAGAGGGTGATCCCCAGAGAGAGCATCAGGAGCAGGGCGGAGACAGCAGAAAAGCTGAGGAAGAGCTGCCGCTCCAGGGAGAGGCTTTTGATCTTTTGCAGCATGGAGTCACCTCCGCGATCGAGGGTCGGCCAGGGTCAGAGCTGGTTCCGGTCCCGAAGCCAACTGGGGAGGGTCCTGGCCCGGATGCTGGAGACGATGCCCATGGCGGTGTAAAGGGTGATGATGGAGGAGCCGCCATAGCTGAAAAAGGGGAGCGTGAGCCCCATGACAGGCAGGATGTACAGGCACATGCCCACATTGAAGAATACCTGGGCCAGCAGCATCCCGGCGATCCCCATGGATACATAGGCGGAGAAGGGGGAGCTGGCGTTCCGGCCCACCCAGTAACACCGCAGGATGATGAGGGCCAGGACCAGGAGCAGCAGGAGGCAGCCCACCATGCCAAGCTCCTCCCCGCAGACGGAGAAGATGAAGTCGGTCTGTCGGGCAGGGAGAGCGGCACTGTATGATGCCTGAGTCTGGGTGCCGTTGAGGTATCCCTGGCCGGTGAGCTGGCCCGAGCCGATGGCCAGCAGGGAACGGCTCTGCTGGAAGCCAGCCCCCAGCGGATCCAGGCTGTGGTCCAATACGACCATAAACCGATTGCGGATATAGGCGAAGCGGTCACTCTGGAGGATGGTGAACCAGGCCCCAAGAATGGCACCCACGAAGCACGTCCCGCCCAGAGCGAACCATCGAGCCTTCACCCCCGCCATCCAGGAGATGGTGACGAAGAGGAACAGATAGATGACGCACATACCGATGTCACCGCAGACCACGGCGATCAGCCCCACCATCAGCAGGGTATGACCGGTGAGCTGGGCCACGGAGAAGGGGGAGCTGATGTCCCGCTCCTGCTGGTGGATGCGGGCGGCCTGCCAGGCCAGAAGCAGGATAAAGGGGATCTTGACGATCTCGTTGGGCTGGAGATCCAAGGGGAAGTGGGGGATGATCCGGTCCAGGGCGAGCCAGTTCCGGTTGCCCCCCGATTCCTTTCCCAGGGGGGTCAGGAGCAGGAGAATGAAGCCCACATCAAAGGCCACCAGCCACTTCCAGCACTTCTCCACGAACAGCTGGAAGTCCACAAAGGTGAGGACGATATAGATGACCACGCCGATGCAGATGGCGACGGCCTGGACGATCACGTTCCGATTATTATTATCGAGATAGCGGGTGGCGCTGTAGATCAGGGCCAGGCCGTAGCCGCTGGCCGTGAGACATAGGAACAGAAGGAGCACATCGCCCTTCTTGAAAAACTCCCGGATGGGGGAAAACAGGGTGGTCACGTTGTCACCTCTTCAGTAGGGGGAAATATTTTCTTTCAAATTGTTATTTTACCGCCTTTGTGTGAAAAAGTAAACTGACAGTTCTGAAAAAAGGGCGGTTGGGACCGCGTTTCCTCCCGGCATGTGGAGCTGCGGGCGGGAAAAGCATGAGGACGGCGGAAACATCACTGGAAAAGCGTGGGGGACCTGTGTTATAATCGGAGGCGAGAACGTGGAGCCGCGATGTCCGCGGGGAGAGGAGCGAGCATGGAATTTGTGACCAACAGCCCCGAGGAGACGGAGGAGCTGGGAGAACGGCTGGGGCGGGCCCTGTCCCCGGGGGATGTAGTGGCCTTTACCGGGGACCTGGGGGCGGGCAAGACCGCATTCACCCGGGGCATCGCCCGGGGGCTGGGGATCGGGGATCGGGTGACCAGTCCCACCTTTGCCATTGTCAACGAGTATGAAGGGGGGCGGCTGCCGTTGTTCCACTTCGACATGTACCGCCTGACCTCCTCCGACGAGCTGTTCGACATCGGCTGGGAGGACTACCTGGCCCGGGGCGGCGTGTGCGCCGTGGAGTGGAGCGAGAATGTGGCGGACGCGCTGGAGCGGGACACTGTCCGGGTGGACATCCGCCGGGGCGGGGAGGAGAGCAGGCGGGTGATCTCGGTGGAGCCTGTCCCCGCCGGATTTTGAGCAGAGAGGGGAGATCGACGATGAAAATACTGGCCCTTGAGACCTCGGCGGCGGCCTGTTCCGCCGCCCTGTGCCAGGACGGGACCCTGCTGGCCCAGAGCTGGCAGAACAGCGGGCTGACCCACAGCCGGACCCTGCTGCCCCTGGTGGACAGCATGCTGAAGAACTGCGGCGCGTCCCTGAAGGAGGTGGAGGTAATCGCCGTGGCGGCCGGCCCCGGCTCCTTCACCGGGCTGCGCATCGGCGTGGCTACCGCGAAGGGGCTGGCCTGGCCGGAGGACAAGCCCTGCGCCCCCTGCTCCACCCTGGAGTCCATGGCCTGGCCTTTGGCCCACCTGGAGGGGCGGGTCATCGTGTGCGCCATGGATGCCCGGCGCAGCCAGGTGTACAATGCCCTCTTCCTGGCCGCAGGGGAGGGCCTCCAGCGGCTGACGCCCGACCGGGCCATCGGCCTGGACCAGCTGGGGGAAGAGCTGAAAAAGGTGGAAAAAGAGAAAATTGTAGTTGGAGACGGGGCCAGGCTGTGCTATAATACTTTAACAGAGCAGGGTATCACCCTGAAAATGGCCCCGGAGCATCTGCGGATGCAGAGCGCCTGGGGTGTGGCCCGCGCGGCGCTGGAGCTGGTCCGTTCAGGCGGACTGGTCTCCGGAGAGGAGCTGGCCCCCGTGTACTGCCGCCTGTCTCAGGCGGAGCGGGAGCGGCTGGAGCGGGAAGCTAAATCAAAATAAAAAGGGGAGCGTTTCAGATGTTTGACAGCAAAGTCCATGTTTTGGATCACCCGCTGCTCCAGCACAAGCTGAGTATCCTGCGGGACGAGCGCACCGGTGTGAAGGAGTTCCGGGAGATCGTGTCCGAGATCGCTACACTGGAGTGTTATGAGGCTACCCGTGATCTGCCTCTGGAGGATGTGGAGATCAAGACTCCCGTGGCCACCGGCACCTTCAAGTGCCTGACGGGGAAGAAGCTGGCCATTGTTCCCATCCTGCGGGCCGGGCTGGGCATGGTGGACGGCATCCTGACGCTGATCCCCTCCGCCAAGGTGGGGCACATCGGCCTGTACCGGGACCCGGAGACCCTGGCACCGGTGGAGTATTACTGCAAGATGCCTCACGACATCGCCGAGCGGGACGTCATCGTCCTGGATCCCATGCTGGCTACCGGCGGCTCCGCCGTGGCGGCCATCCAGTTCCTGAAAAACTATGAGTGCAGGAGCATCAAGCTGATGAACATCCTGGCCGCCCCTGAGGGCATCCAGGCAGTGCGTACCGCCCATCCCGATGTGGACATCTATGTGGCCGCGGTGGACGAGAAGCTCAATGACCACGGCTATATCGTCCCCGGCCTGGGCGACGCGGGCGACCGAATTTTCGGCACTAAATAAGTATCGGATACAGGCAAGGCGGCGGGCCCCTCTGGCAGGAAGGGTCCGCCGCCTCTGCACTGTTGTCATTTTCTGGGGTGCTGGGGATGAAAGGGAGACGGCGAGGGAGGATTTGACAGGGGCGCGGAATTCCTCTATAATAGTAAAAAACTGCAAAAGGAAGCGGCCCGAGCCAGAGAGAGGCCGGAATGGAGGAGCATGTGATGGACATCCATGTGGGAGATGTGCTGAAAATGAAGAAGGCTCACCCCTGTGGAAGCCAGGAGTGGCTGGTCCTCCGGGTGGGCATGGATTTTCGGATGCGCTGTCTGGGCTGCGGACACGAGGTGATGCTTCCCCGGAACAAGGCGGAGAAAAGTGTCCGAAAGGTGTATCGGGACGGCACGGAGGTCAAACTGGAGGCGCGCCCGGCAAAGGGCGGCCAAGGAGGAGGGGAAGAGGCATGAATCAACGATACTGGAGCAGCCGGATTCAGGGACTGGTGCCCTACACCCCCGGGGAGCAGCCCAAGGACCGGACGTTCATCAAGCTGAACACCAACGAGAACCCCTACCCCCCTTCTCCCCGGGTGCTGGAGGCCATCCGGCGGGAGGCGGATCAGCGCCTGCGGCTCTATCCTGATCCGGAGTCTGCCGCGCTGCGGGGGGCGCTGGCGGAGCACTATGGCGTGGAGCCGGAGCAGGTGTTCTGCGGCAACGGCTCAGACGAGGTGCTGGGGCTGTGCTTTTACGCCCTGTTCAGCCCCGGGCGGAAGGTGGTGTTCCCAGACATCACATACAGCTTCTATCCGGTCTATACCGAGCTGTTCGGGCTGGACTATGAGGAGATCCCCCTCAACGAGGACTTCACCCTGCCGGTGGAGCGCTTTCTGAGGGGGAACGGCGGCGCGGTGATCTGCAACCCCAACGCACCCACGGGCCGGGCCCTGCCTTTGTCTGACATCCGGCGGATCGTGGAGGCCAACCCGGCAGCGGCGGTGCTGGTAGACGAGGCCTACGCCGACTTCGGGGCCCAGTCCGCTGTGGAGCTCATCGACCAGTATCCCAACCTGCTGGTGGTCCGCACCATGTCCAAGTCCCGGTCCCTGGCGGGGATGCGGATCGGCTACGCCCTGGGCAGCCAGGACCTGATCGCTGGGGTAAACTGCGTGAAGAACTCCTTCAATTCCTACCCCCTGGACCGGCTGGCCCAGGCGGCAGGGGAGGCGGCCGTGCGGGACACGGCATATTTTGAGGAGACCCGGGGCAAGATCATGGCGACCCGGACGTGGGTCACCCACAGGCTGCGGGAGATGGGTTTCCAGGTCCATGACTCCAGCTCCAATTTCCTGTTCATCGCCCACCCGGACCACTCCGGGCGGGTGCTCCAGCAGGGGCTGCGGGACTGGGGCGTGCTGGTGCGCCGGTTTGAACGCCCCAGGATACAGGACCATCTGCGGGTGTCCATCGGGACAGACGAGGAGATGGAGGCCATGTGCCGGGCTATGGAAGAGATTTTGAAAGGACAGTGACCCATGCGATACGACAGTGACCTGCTGTACCGTCCCCCAGGGGAGTGGCGCAGCTATCTGCTCCAGTGCACCATCGGGTGTTCCCACAACAAATGCACCTTCTGTGCCATGTACAAGGAGAAGAAGTTTCGGGTCCGCCCGGTGGAGGAGATCCTGGAGGACATCGACATGGCCCGCAGCTACTACGGGCCCAATGTGGAGCGGGTCTTCCTCATGGACGGGGATGCCATCGTGATGAGGACGGAGCAGCTGCTCCAGATCCTGGAGAAGCTGTATGCTGCCTTCCCTAAGCTCCAGAAGGTGACCACCTACGCCGGCCCCAGGAGCACCCTGAGCAAGACGCCGGAGGAACTGCGCGCCCTGCGGGAGGCCGGACTGACCCGGGCCTATCTGGGGGTGGAGAGCGGCAGCGACGCAGTGCTCCAGGCCATCCAAAAGGGCTGCACCGCCGCGGAGATGCTCCAGGCGGGCCAGAACCTGGTGGCGGCGGGCATCGACCTGTGGGCCATCGTCATCCTGGGCCTCACCGGCCAGGGGGGCGACTGGGAGGAGCACGTCCTGTCCACCGCCGGCATCATCAACAAAATGAAGCCCCGCCACCTCTCAGCCATGACTTTTGCCCCTGCGGCGGGCACCCCGCTGGGGGAGGACGTGCTGGCCGGGCGCTTTCAGGTGTGTACCCCGGACCAGATCCTGGAGGAGTGCCACCTTCTGCTGGAGCACCTGGATGTGGACCCCCTCCACTTCACCAGCAACCACGCCTCCAACTACCTGCCCCTGAAGGGGGGGCTGCCGGAGGACCGGGAGAAGTTCCTCTCCCTGATCGACCAGGCGCTGGAAGGCAAGATCCGCCTGCGCAAGACCCTGAATCGGGGGATCTGAGATGTCCCGAAAGTGAAGACCGCCCCGCCGGAGCCTTTGGTTCCGGCGGGGCGGTCTTTATCGGTTCAGCGGCGGCGGCGTCCCAGCCACAGGTCCGTCCCGATAAGGATGGCGCACCAGAGCAGGATCAGCCCCCCGATGAGCAGAGCGCAGTTGCGGAAAAAGACCTCCGGCAGGATCAGGATGATCTGGTCCACCGCCGGGTCGAAGAGCCAGTTGTCCTTCCCCGGGAAGAACAGGGCGTGGAATACCACAAAAGCCCGCTCAAAGTCCAGGGAGGCCAGCAGGCCCACCACGGCGAAGACGGTGCCCAGCCCCGCGGCAGCCCAGAAGCCGGGGCCCCGGCCCAGAAGGGGGCGGGGCACCAGGCCCATCCTCCGGCCCAGCAGGAACCAGAGGAGCAGGAGGGCGGCAGACAAGGCCAGCACGGCCAGATCCAGCAGGAAGAGGACCCGCACATCGGCAAAATGGTCCCGGCCGGACTGTGACCAGGACAGCGCGCCGGTGGAGAACTCCGGGGCGCCCAGGCAGAAGTCCAGCATCTCGTCATAGGCATGGCGGATCGCCTCCTCTGTCAGGCCGGTAGCCTGGACCAGCCCCAGAGGGCCGATATGGGCGTAATAGAAAGGGCGGCAGAGGATGGGGACCGCCACAGAGGAGGAGAGCACGAGGCAGGCCGTAAGGACGGCCAGCAGGACGGACAGGATCTTACTCTGTTTCATCAGGGACACCTCCCGTAGGGATGACCAGACCGGACAGGACGATGAGCACCTGCCCGGGGAGGTAGAAGAGCCACATCCCTACCTGGGCCACGGAAGAGAGGGGGGGAGGGAAGAGGCTGGGGAACTGAGAGACTGCGACCAGCATGTCGCACATGAGGTAGAGGAGCAGTCCCAGGGAGAAGAGGCGGCCCCCGGCGTCCCGCAGAGACAGGCTCAGCAGGGCGTTGAAGAGGAAGTGGGAGAAGTAGAGGGCCGCGGCTGCGGTCTCCGGTGTGAAGAGCTCCAGCTGGTACAGGGCCACCAGAAGCAGGGAGAACAGAAGGAACCTGGGAATGAGCAGGGCATGGCCTCCGTTGGCCTTACAGATGCGGACCATATACGCAACCTGGACCCCGTAAAAGAGGAGGATGCCCAGGAGGTACCAGCGGTCCAGCACCAGCAGGAAGAGGTCGGCCGCTGCGGTCATGGCCAGCGCGGCGGCCACCAGGCGGTCTCCGCCCCGGGAAGCCCCCGCCAGGGCCATGAGCAGGCACAGCAGCAGGGCGGCATACTTCAGGGCGGTGCTCAGAGGACCAGGAGAGAGCAGGTCCAGGGCCAGGAAGGAGAGGTAGAGCGCCCCCTCCAGCAGCAAAAAAGCCGGCACGCTCCACCGGCAGAGCCGCTCGATCAGAATGTTCTCCTCCCTTCCACAAAGGCTGTCCCGTTCAGTGTAGCACGAATGAGAAAAAAATACAATCCTTGTCAACAGAAGAGGACCGCAGCGCCCGGAAAAAGGCACTGCGGTCCTTGCTGATGTCGTGAAGCAGGATGGAAGGTTACTTCGCGGCGGTGTTTTTCTTCTTGCCGAAGATGGTCATGCAGCCCTCAACAGCCAGCACGATAGCCAGGATGAACAGCAGCACGCCCAGGATGGCCTGCGCATAGGGGGCCCAGTCGGTGGCAGCGCCGGCGGTGATCTTGCCCACCTGAGTGCTGATGGTCTGAGCCAGGGAAGTCAGGGTGACGATCAGCATGAAGATCATGGGGATGTAGAACATCTTGTTGTTCTTGCCGATGTTGCCCAGCCAGGCACAGACGGCCAGCAGGGCCAGAGCGGCCAGCAGCTGGTTGGCGGCGCCGAACAGGGGCCAGATCTTGGAGTAGCCGGTCATGCCCAGACCCACGCCCAGCACCACGGTGATGGCGGTGGCGACCACGGGGTTGGTGAGGATGGCCTTGAAGCCGGTGGCCTCCTTATAGGTTTGGCCGGGCTTCAGCCAGAACTCCTGGAACATGTAGCGGGCCAGACGGGTGGCAGTATCCAGGGAGGTCAGGCAGAAGACAGATACGGTCAGCACCAACAGGGAGCTGACGGTGGCCTGTGTGCCCGCCAGGCCGGGGATGGAGGCGATCATGCGGGAAATGCCGGTGGCAAACACCTGGGTGGGGGTGACGATCTCGCCGGAGGCGTACTCGGTCCAGATGAAGGACACAGCACACAGGGAGACCAGGGCCAGCGCACACTCGATGAGCATGCCGCCGTAGGCGATGGGCTTGGCGTCCCGCTCGTGATCCAGCTGCTTGGCGGTGGTGCCGGAGCCCACCAGGGAGTGGAAGCCGGAGATGGCGCCGCAGGCGATGGTAACGAACAGGGCGGGGAAGACATAGCCCAGGGAGGTGCCGGTGGGCGCCAAGTTGTCATAGAAGCCGGTGAAGGCGGGCATATCCATGTGGGCAGCGTCCGCACCAGTGAGACCGGCCCCGATGACGCCCACAGCGGCGATGGCCATCATGGCGTACAGCAGGAAGGAGGACAGATAATCACGGGGCTGGAGCAGGATCCACACGGGAGCCACAGAGGCCACCAGAATGTAGGCGCCGATGATCCACATCCACACGGAGTTGGACAGATAGATGGGGTGCCAGTTCAGGCCGATGAGCAGGCAGATCACGATGCCCACGCAGCCGGCAATGGTGGCCACTGCCAGGGAGGCCCCGCGGCGGTAGACAAAGAAGCCGAACAGGACGGCCATGACAATGAACAGCAGGGAGATCATGGCCACGGACGCGTTGGTGGCAGAGGCGGCGGTGTCCAGCACGCCGTCCACATAGGTGGCCTGGAAGGTGCTGGCCACGATGGAGGCGAAAGCGGCCACCACCAGCACCAGGGTCAGGTAGGAAAAGATCAGGAACAGCTTCTTGGCACGGTCGCCGATGTTCAGGGCGACCACCTCGCCGATGGACTGGCCCTTGTGGCGGATGGAAGCGAACAGGGCACCGTAGTCATGGACGGCGCCGAAAAAGATGCCGCCGATCAGCACCCACAGCACCACAGGCATCCAGCCGAATACGGCGGCCTGGATGGGGCCGTTGATGGGGCCGGCGCCGGCGATAGACGAAAAGTGGTGGCCCATCAGCACCGGAGCCTTGGCGGGGACATAGTCCATGCCGTCCTCCAGCTCATGGGCAGGGGTGGGCCGGGAGTCATCCACGCCCCACTGCTTGGCAAGCCATCCGCCGTAGAAGATGTAACCTACGATCAGAATGACAATGCCAATGGAAAGAACTAACACTGCATTCATTTAAGTTTCTCCTCTCCTTAACTTAAATTTCTGGATCTCGCGGGCCACAAGACCACTCAGGCTCTTCCCCAGATCTTTGCCGCTGCGGTTCGTGGCGATGTCGCCGGTGGACAGGTCCACCGCTGCTATACGAAACTCCATCCATCCATGGAGCGATAGCTTAAAGTCCCGGTGCTTCTTCAGCTTTTGAAGCTGGGCCAGAGCGTCCGGGTCGGCCTGATCACACAGGACCACGGCCGACAGATAGGTGCACATATGCTGGGAATGGGGGCGGATGCGTGGCATCCCGTCCTCCAGCGTGCGGGCCTGAAGCTCCACCAGGCTGGTGAAGTCCAGCCGGGGGAGGGAGTATAGGTAGAGGTATTCGTGGGTCTCCGCCGCCCACAGCTCCGCCTTTTTGATCAGTACGTACTGAGAGCCGCGGGAGTGATAGGCGCACAGTGCTTTCAGGGGGGAGCCGTCTTGGACGGGCTCTACGTCAAAATAGGCTGTGTATGCCTCCGAGAGGCGGGCGAGGAGGGTATCGCGCAGTTCAGACACAGGGGACCTCATTTCCATGGGGCGCCATAGGCAGAACAGAAGCGGAAACCGATTCCCGCTCCCGCCCAAATAAACCCCAAAATTATGAATAAAATGTTAAAATCATGATAGCAGATTTCCACATATTTTGCAAGGAAATTCTTCAAAAAGGGAGGAAAGAAATGAAGATCCTCCATCAAATTCTTTTGATTAAGATAGAATAAACAAAAAAATAAAGAAGAAGGAGAAGAAATTGTGCAGAAAACCGCGGGATGGGAGAAAAAAGAAAAAAAGGGACAGCGCTGTGCAGGATTACCGCCGTTTTTTATAGGGGAAATATGGAGGGCGTGGGGAGAGGGGAGACGTTCCGGGGGTTTGACAGCGGGTGCGGGATTGAGTACAATGGGAAATCATGCGCCAGGCCGCGCCGGCCCCCGGAGAGAGGGGGGGCGCGGAGACGGACAGGGCGCTCTTCCCAAAAGTGAGTCCCGCGAGCGGAGGTTGTCTACATGAGTTGGGAAAGAATGACTGCTATAGGCCCGGCGGGGGAGAACAGATGGAGCCGTTGGCGGCGGCTGCTGGTCCCGTCCCTGTTTTTTGCTGGGGTCATCTACTATGAAGAACTGTTTTTGAAGCTGTTTTGTTTCCACGCCGTCACGCCGGTGGGGGCGCTGTTCACCCTGTTGTTCACCCTGCCCATCGCGATCCTGCTGGGACTGCTGTGCGGCGGGGTCGCCCCACGAAAGGGGCGGGTGCTGCTGCCGGCAATGACCCTGCTGCTCTCCGTGTGGATGGGAGCCCAGAGCATCTATTATCACCTGTTCAAGACCTTCCTCACAGCTTTCTCCCTGACTAAGATGGGGATGGTGGCCGGTGCTTTCGGAGACATGGCGGTTGGGGAGATCCTGCTCAACTGGTTCCCCATCGCCATGATGGCGGTCCCCTTCGGACTGGCGGTGGTCCTCCGCCGGCGTCTGATCCCGGAGGAGGGCCCCATGTCCAGAAGGATGGGGGCACGGTGGGCCCTGCTGGCGGCGGTGGTCCAGCTGGCTGCCATGGGCATCGTGATGTGCTGCGGCGGGGGCTCCATGTCCCTGCGCTTCATCTATCTCCAGGCGGCGGTGCCGGAACTGGAGGTGCAGAACTTTGGGATGCTGACCCAGAACCAGCTGGAGCTGCGCAGAGTGCTCTTCGGGATCACCCCGGAGGACCAGAGCCTCCGGAAGGGGCAGGCGCTCCACCTCTACCGGCCGGCCAGTGAGCCGGTAGAGAAGTATTTGATGTCGTCATAAGTGGCGTTGGCGCCCAGGTGATAGGTGGCATTATCCTGGGCCTCGG